>CAMTFT010000023.1 GCA_947071365.1 uncultured bacterium
ACCTATTAAGTCGTCGGCAGCGTCAGATGTGTATAAGAGACAGGTACAGTACCATTTCGTGACAGAAGAGCAGCTTCTGGAAATGCAGGAAAAGGGGCAGGTCATTGAGCTGCGCTCTTACGATACGATTTACGGCGTGTGGCATTATTTTACGGCGGATGGAGATTCTGTAGATATAGATCATTACAGCTATCTGGCGCTGGGAACGCTGGAATCCTTTGAAAAGGTGAAAAATTATTATGGAAGCGGCAGAGTGGTGCCGGTCTATATCGAGGTGGAGGATGGGCTGCGGCTGGAACGCGCCATCAAAAGAGAGAAGAAGCAGGCAGTTCCCAATTATGAGGAGGTATGCAGGCGTTTTCTGGCGGATCAGAAGGATTTTTCGGAGGAAAATATTCAGAAGGCCGGGATCGGGAGACGTTTTTTCAATAATGATGACCGTCAGATATGCATGGATGAGGTGGCAGGGTATATTAAATTGCAGCTTTGACGGGATAAACGTTGCGCCTTGTCTTAACTGCATGCAGGATGTAAATTAAAATATACAATTGAAAATAATTTCAAGAGGGAGATGATGATTTGAAGAAGATTCTTATGTTGATTCTGGTTGTTCTGTTGATGTCTGTGAGCTTTGTACAAGCGGAGACTCTGGAAAACGCAGATGTTGGAAGCACGGTTATCTTTGGGAACTATGAACAGGGAAACGGAAAGGCTCCAATCGAATGGATTGTGCTGGACAAACAGGAGGATTGTGTACTGATGTTATCCAGGTATACGTTGGACTGCAAGCCTTTTCATGAAGTAGAGGATTGGAATGTTACGTGGTCGGAATGTTCTCTGCGCAGTTGGTTGAATGGAGATTTCATCAATAGTGCGTTTAACGAGGAAGAACGCGCTCGAATCATCCCTGTAACGAATACTACTGTTAATGCACCGGATACACAGGACAGTGTTTTTTTGTTGAGCCTTGATGAACTGAACACCTATCTCCCAGATGAAGAATCACGTATTGCCGAAGCTACGGAATATACGGTTGAGCAAGGCGGCAGAGTGAGCCAAACAACAGGAAAAACCTACTGGTGGCTGCGAACAAAAGCAATGTCGGATGATTGCATACATGTGGTTAAATACGATGGAACGACAGACGAATTTGGCGACTCTATGGAGGCTGCGATTTACACTGTACGACCGGTGATCAGGATAGATATTTCATCATAGAATCAAAACAAAGCAAGACGAAAGCTTTAGGAGTGAGCCGGCAAGTTCGGCTGGTTCAACGAAAAGGCAGACGTTTGACTTCTTGCCTTAAGAATCATGATTTGAGCCTTTGTATTGTAATCCTACAGCCTTGCGCTTCACATCAAACGCAAAATGTGTTATACTAAACTATAATTGTGTTCAATATGGAGGCATCATATGGCAGGATTCAGGGATATTATAGGACATAAGCAGGAGATTGCCCATCTGGAGCGGGCAATTGAGACCGGAAAAGTCAGCCATGCATATATTTTCAGCGGGGATAAGGGTACTGGGAAACGCCGCCTTGCCGATGCATTTGCCGAGACGCTGCAGTGCGAGGGGACAGGCGTAAGGCCCTGCGGGGAATGCCATTCCTGCCGTCAGGCCGAGAGCGGCAACCATCCCGACATTATATATATCAGACATGAGAAGCCGACGAGTATCGGCGTGGAGGATATCAGGGAACAACTGACCGGGGATATTCAGATCCGCCCGTATAACGGAAGGTATAAGATCTATATGATTCCTGATGCGGAGAGGATGACCGTGCAGGCTCAGAATGCGATTTTGAAGACGATCGAGGAGCCGCCGGAATACGCCGTTATCATTCTGATGACGACGAATGAACAGGTATTTCTGGATACGATACGTTCCAGATGTGTTGTGCTGAACCTGAAGCCGGTTCCGGACGAGCAGGTGAAATCATATCTGATGGAACAGATCCAGATCCCGGATTATCAGGCGGATATTTGTGTAGCGTTTGCCCAGGGAAATATCGGAAAGGCCGTGCGGCTGGCGTCCTCGGAGGATTTTTCCGCAATCAAATCATCGGCGATGCAGTTGATACGAAATGCGGGAAAAATGGAGATCAGTGACCTCATTGATTACGTTAAGGAGGTGCAGGAGTACAAGATATCGATTCAGGATTATCTTGATATTCTGGCGCTGTGGTATCGCGACATGGTGTATTTCAAGGCTACCAGAGATATCGATGGAATCGTTTTTCAGGATGAGATCAGGACGATCCGGGAAACGGTAAAGGTCTGCTCCTATGAGGGCGTGGAAGAGGTCATGAAGGCGATGGAAAGTGCCAAGACGCGTTTGAACGCGAATGTCAATTTTGATCTGACAATGGAGCTTTTGTTCCTTGTCATTAAGGAGAATATACATGGTTAAGATTGTAGGAGTAAGGTTCAGAAATGCGGGGAAGGTATATTACTTTGACCCGAAGAATTACAGAATCAAGTCAGGCGACCACGTGATCGTGGAAACTGCCCGGGGCGTGGAATACGGTACGGTGGTCGGTGGTGTCAGAAACGTGGCGGAGGAGACGATCGTCCAGCCGCTGAAGGCGGTTATCCGGGTGGCGACTGCGGAGGATGATGCCCGGGCACAGCGGAACCGCGTGAAGGAAAAGGACGCGCTTAAAATCTGTCAGGAGAAGATTGCAAAGCACGGCCTGGAAATGAAGCTGATCGATGCGGAGTATACCTTCGACAACAATAAGGTGCTGTTTTATTTTACGGCGGACGGAAGGATCGACTTCCGTGAGCTGGTGAAGGATCTGGCAGCCGTGTTCAAGATGAGGATTGAGCTTCGCCAGATCGGTGTCCGGGACGAGACAAAGATCCTCGGCGGCATCGGTATCTGCGGAAGAGTGCTTTGCTGCAACAGCTACCTCTCCGAGTTTGCACCGGTATCCATCAAGATGGCCAAGGAGCAGAATCTTTCCCTGAATCCGACAAAGATTTCGGGAGTTTGCGGCAGGCTGATGTGCTGCCTGAAAAATGAAGAGGATACGTATGAGTACCTGAACAGCCGTCTGCCGGGAATTGGCGATTCGGTGACGACTCTGGACGGGCAGAAGGGCGAGGTGCAGAGCGTCAATGTGCTGCGCCAGAAGGTCAAGGTGCTTATTGATGTGGATGACGAAAAGGAATTGCAGGAATTCGACGTCAAAGAGTTGAAATTCAAGCCGAAACGCCGTAAGGATAAGGGCGGCAAGGGTGACAGGAATGACAAGGGCGGAAAGGATAATTCCGTAGATAAGGAGCTGAAGGCACTGGAGGCTCTCGATAAAAAAGAAGGGAAATCGAAACTGAATGATGATTGAGCTGAAAGACGGGGAACGTCTGGATGACCTGCACCGGAACGGATTTCGGATCATCCAGAATGAAAAGCTGTTCTGCTTCGGTATGGACGCTGTTCTTCTTTCCGGCTTTGCCGAAGTCCGGGAAGGAGAAAAAGCGCTGGATCTGGGAACCGGTACAGGTATCATCCCGATTCTGCTGGCGGCCAAAACAAAGGGAGAGCATTTCACGGGGCTTGAAATATCTGCCCGCAGCGTAGATATGGCCCGCAGAAGTGTTTTGCTTAACGATTTACAGCAGCGCGTGGAAATTGTTCAGGGAGATATTAAAGAGGCCGGGGATCTGTTTGCTCCGGCTTCTTTTGACACCGTTACGTCGAATCCTCCCTATATGATCGGACAGCACGGTCTGGTGAATCCGGACATTGAAAAGGCGGCGGCACGTCATGAGATCTTCTGTACACTGGAGGATGTGGTGCGGGCGGCAGCAAAGCTGGTGCGGCCCGGCGGCAGATTTTATCTTGTTCACCGGCCCTTCCGGCTGGCGGAGATCATCCGAACGCTGTCACAGTACAAACTGGAGCCGAAAAGGATGCGGCTCGTATATCCGTATGTGGACCGGGAGCCGAATATGGTGCTGATCGAAGCAGTGCGGGGCGGCAGGCCGCGCATGACGGTGGAGAAGCCGCTGATCGTATACAAAGAGCCAGGCGTATACATGCCGGAGATTACGGAGATATACGGATATTAAATTGAAAGGCGACATGAGTCTGTACCTATCTCAGAGAAGGACCTGTAGGGGTGTCCATTCTGAGATAGGTACAGACTCATGTCGCCCCGGATTAAGGAGATTGAATAACAGGGGGAACGTATGGGACAGGGAAAGTTATTTTTGTGCGCGACACCGATCGGCAATCTGGAGGACATTACAATGCGCGTCCTCCGCACGTTGAAGGAGGTGGATCTGATTGCGGCGGAGGATACCCGCAACAGTCTGCATCTGCTGAATCATTTCGACATACACACGCCGATGACGAGCTATCACGAATACAACAAAATAGAAAAGGCGTATACGCTGATCGACAAAATGCGGGAAGGCAAAAATATTGCGCTGATCACGGATGCGGGCACTCCGGGAATCTCAGATCCAGGGGAAGATCTTGTAAGGCTGTGCCATGAGGCGGGGATTGAAGTGACTTCCCTGCCCGGAGCCTGTGCCTGCGTGACAGCGCTTACCGTGTCGGGGCTTCCCACCCGGCGTTTCTGCTTTGAGGCATTCCTGCCCCAGGATAAAAAGGAAAAGCAGCAGATATTGGAGGAGCTAAAAACAGAGACGAGGACGACAATTCTGTATGAGGCGCCCCACCGGCTGCTCCGCACACTGAATGAACTTCTGGAAGCGCTGGGAGACCGCCGGGCGACGATCTGCCGGGAGCTGACGAAACGGTATGAGACGGTTTTTCTGACAACGCTTTCCAAGGCGATTGCATTTTATGAGGCAAATGAGCCGAAGGGAGAGTGCGTGATCGTTCTGGAGGGACGCAGCGTCTCAGAGCTGCTTAAGGAGGAGCGAAACAGATGGCAGGAAATGGACATCTCTGATCACGTGCAGCTCTACGAAAAACAGGGCATGAACCGCAAGGATGCAATGAAGCAGGCGGCGAAGGATCGGGGGATTCCGAAACGGGAGGTTTATGCGATGCTGCTGGAAGCGGAAAACTGAATGTAAAAACAGAAGTATAAAAAAGCTTTCCATCTGAACACGGATATGCTATTCTTCTTTTGTAGCGCCCAATAGAACTGTTACAAAAAGGAGAATGTGCTATGAATACAAAGGTAAAGAAACTCGTAGTAGCAGCGATGTTGGTGGCGATAGGTTTTTCACTTTCCGGTTTTTCATTTCCGGTGGGAGCGTCCAAGTGCTTTCCGATCCAGCATCTGATGAATGTTGTATCCGGTGTGGTGCTGGGGCCGGCCTACAGTGTGCTGGTGGCATTCTGTATTTCATTGCTGCGCAATCTGGCAGGTACGGGCAGCCTTCTGGCATTTCCCGGAAGCATGGTCGGAGCATTTCTGTGCGGCATGATGTACAGGTACACGAAGAAACTGATACTGGCGTACGCCGGTGAAGTTTTCGGCACGGCAGTCCTCGGTGGAATGCTGTGTTATCCGGTGGCGACGCTTCTGATGGGCAAGGAGGCCGCATTGTTTGCGTATGTGATCCCCTTTGGCGTCAGCACGCTTGGAGGTACATGTATTGCAGCCGTATTTCTGAGTGCGCTGTACCGTTCCGGTGCGATGGATTACGTGAAGGGAATGCTGGGAGAGGGAAAAAGAGAATGATGCATCAGATAGCCGGGATTCCGGCACGGATCGCACGGCAGCGTCCTCTGGTACATATGATTCCGAATTCTGTGACGGTATCGCTTTGCACGGATGGATTATCTGCAATGGGAGCGCGCCCTTTGATGGCGGTGGCTCCGGAAGAGATGGAGGAGATTCCGGCGTACGCCGATGCGGTGGTGGTCAATATGGGGCAGCCGACGGCGAAAAAGCTGCAGGCGGCAAAGACAGCGCTTCTGACAGCGCAGCAGCATGGAGTTCCAATCGTATGGGATCCGGTAGGCGCAGGGGCATCCGTATTTCGCAGACGCGAATTCCAATGTCTTCTGTCTTTAAAGTGGCAGGGGATCGTCAAAGGAAATGAAAGCGAGATCGCTGCGCTGCAGTCCGGCACGGTGTCCCATCAGGGAATCGATTCTATCGGAACATTCGCGTTGAACTTGCACCCGGAGGATGGAAGAGTCTGGGCGGTATCAGGAAAAAGGGATATGGTCTTTGACGGCAGGCAGTGCTTTTATCTGCAGCATGAGGATGAAAAAAAGCTGATGCTCACGGGCAGCGGATGTCTGACGGGGGCGGTGATGGGAGCGTGCCACGCAGTGGAGGATGATCCGGTGACGGCGGCCCTTGCAGCATTTTTCATTATGGCGTATGCGGGAGAAAAGGCGGCAGAGCAAAGCGGATACGGCAGCCAGAAGCAGGCGCTTCTCGATGCGCTGACAATGATTGACGGGCAGGAGTTTGCGGAATATGTCTGCGCCGTATCGGAGAGAAGCGGGGACGGCTTTTCTGGATTGCAGGAATGAGAGGCGGAACAGAAATCATGGAGCATTGTCAGAGCAGATCCGGATTGTGGCCCTGGAGCGTTGCTGGAGCAGATTGGATGGGAGTCCTGGAGCATTACCGGAACAGACTCGAACAGGAGTCTGGAGCAGAACGAAAGGGAACAGGCAGGGTGGAGCAATGATCTGGAAAAAGAATACGCTTTATTTAATCGCGGATTTTTCCTACGGCTTGGAAAAGCTTGAACAGGCGCTGGCCTGCGGAATAGAGATCCTTCAGCTCCGGGAAAAGAATATTTCCTCCGCGGAATATCTGGAGCGCGCCAAAATACTGCGCCGTCTGACACGGAAGTACAATACCGTATTTATCGTGAATGACCGGCTGGATATTGCGATGCTTTCTGATGCGGACGGTGTTCATCTGGGACAATCGGATGTGCCGGCGGATGAGGCGAGAGCGCTTCTCGGCCCGGATAAGATCATCGGAGTGACCGCAAAGACCGCCGCGCAATCAGCGAAGGCCAGAAGGGATGACGCGGATTATCTGGGAAGCGGGGCCTGGTATGCGACGTCAACGAAGGCGGATGCAACACTTATCACAGAAGAAACCTATCGTGAGATTTTAAAAGAAAGCGGACTCCCGAATGTTGCGATCGGAGGGATCACACCGGAGAATTGTGACAGGCCGCTGGCCTGCGGCGCAGATGGATTAGCTGTGGCGGCAGGAATTTTGAAGGGAGATGTGGAGGCCAATATACGCGGCTTCCGGGAAAAATTTAAACAATTAGAAACAAAGGGGAGCTTGCACCAGCAGGCTGAGAACAGACGTAGGCGTCTGGACCCGTAACCTGATTTGGATAATGCCAACGTAGGAGAATATCGATAGATACAGTGCAGAATCTGCGCGGCGGTACATTCTACGTATCGCCGCGCTTTTGCGCGTTGGCAATGAGCCGTGCAAAATTGGTGGAAAACAAAATGACCGTTTACGGGCATTTTTGTTAGACGACAATTTTATAGGGCGAAGCCCGCGACCGAGGAAATGCGAAGCATTTGCGAGGGGCGCAGCACGGCTCAAAAGTGGAGGGGAACAGGCGAAGCCCGCGACCGAGGAAATGCGAAGCATTTGCGAGGGGCGCAGCATGGCTCCAAAGTGGAGGCGCAGCACGGCTTGGCACTGGGGCAGACCGGGGGCACCACTCTCTGTCGCAGCATAAGCGAGGAATGATCGTTGCTGTCACGGTAACAAATAACTCGCAGAAAGAAAAATCAAAGGAGGTTTTCAAAGTGAAAACAGCATTGACAATCGCCGGAAGTGATTCCAGCGGAGGCGCCGGCATCCAGGCAGATATTAAGACAATGACCGTACATGGCGTGTACGCCATGAGCGCGGTTACGGCGCTTACTGCCCAGAATACGACCGGCGTGACAGGTATCATGGAAGTGACACCTGAATTTTTAGGAAAACAGCTTGTTTGTATATTTACGGATATCCGCCCGGATGCAGTAAAGATCGGAATGGTTTCTTCAGGAAAGCTGATTGAAACGATAGCGGCAAAGCTTACGCAGTACCGGGCTGAAAATATTGTGGTGGATCCGGTGATGGTGGCGACAAGCGGAGCGAGACTGATCAGCGAAGAAGCGATTTTGGTACTAAAAGAAGAGTTGTTGCCTCTGGCAGCGCTTGTCACTCCGAATATTCCGGAAGCAGAGGTGCTTTGCGGAAACAGGATCACATCGGCTCTGGATATGGAAGCCGCTGCAAAGCAGATCGGCGACCGGTATCACTGTGCCGTCCTGTGTAAGGGCGGTCATCAGCAGAACGATGCAAATGATCTGTTGTATGCGGAGGGAAAAAGTACGTGGTTCTGCGGGCAGCGGATCGACAATCCGAATACCCACGGAACGGGATGTACACTGTCCAGTGCGATCGCTTCCAATCTGGCGATGGGAGATCCGATGGAGACGGCGGTAAAAAAAGCCAAAGACTACATTTCGGGTGCCCTGGGCGCTATGCTGGATCTGGGGGCGGGCAGTGGGCCGATGAATCATGCTTTTGCGATTGTGCAGCAATAGGATCATTTCCCGAACGGCGAATCCAATGAATCTTTCTTGCAGGAACCGCTTTCGCTTAACAGTTCTACGAAGCAGTACATAAGGAGCAGGGCACACATTTTATGTACCCTGCTCCGAAAGCGTATATCTTACCGGCAGATTTTAGTTTGCTTTGCCTGCTTCCTCCTGCGGCCAGAGAGTGTATACATTTTCTCCGCTCTCCAAATCAGCAAAAGGCCCTGCTACGGTATTTTCAGCATCACGGCTGTTACCGAAGAAATCGGCGTCTACATCCGGTGCCATAAATTCTATGCCAACCTGTTCATACAGAGTTGCGGCTCCGAGGTATTCCCCGGTCATGTGAGGCGCATTGACTGTGCGGACGCTGTCATCAACATTCAGAGTCAGCTTAAAGCTGTCCGGAGTTGCCTCGATCGTATAGCTTCCGCCTTCTGAGGTAATGCTGTGCTCATCTGCAATATATTCATCAGAATACTGTTCGTTAATGGACTGTGCGCCACCGTAATATACGTTGTAGTCACATTCGTTGCCGTAAACCATTGTACCTGTTCCGAAAGTATCGTCACCTTCTACCGGCAGCCATGCCAGAATTCCTTTATAGAGGGCATCCATCTCCTCGTTTTTCCAACATCCGCCGCTGTAATCCTTATTGGCATCCGGGTCGGTGCTTAAAGAAACTTCCGTATAAATACCGTTGAAATTCTCGCTGCTTTCCGCTTTGACGGTAGTTTCGCCATAGTCGTAGTCTTTGGCAGCAGTTACTCCATAGTCAAAAAATACATTTCCCAGCAGCTTGTTAAAACGGTTGTAGGTTTCAAAACGGCTCGTATCTTCCTTACCGATCATATTCAGCGTGCCCGGTTCAGTGATGCGCATTGCTCTGGAGTAGCCGTCAAAGCCCTCTGCGCCAGGCATAGCGGTAGAAGCGTCGGTATTCCATGCAGTATCTGTTTCCTGTCCATTCATAAGATAAAGATTGTTTACCAGATAAGAATGGCTTTCCAGTACCTGTCCCCAACCAGTGCTTACGAAAACATTGTTTGCGATGAGCAGCCAGCCGGCGTTGCATTCAAGGTCTACATAGCTGAAACCGTTGTTCATGTCACAGATAATATTGTTTGTAATTTCAGAACCCTCACATTCACAGTCAAGCCAGATCGGCCGTGCGGTTCCCTCGCTGTCAGTATAAAAATAGTTATCATGAATCTTAATACCCCAGCCGCCGGAAACGTCTTTGATATATGCTTCTGAGAGCATTCCGGTGTTTAAGGTATTGTTATTTGCCAGAGTACATCCATAGATTTCCGTGTAAGGTCCACGGTAAGCCATCATACCATTTGTACCGTTATTTGATACGTTGCAGTAGCGAATGGTGTGATATCCATAAAGCTCCGGTTCGCCACCGTATTTGATCTCCTGTTTTCCGGAGCCGTTTCCAAAGTCAATTGCGACACCGCGGCATTCGGTGACATTACAGTTTTCAATAATCCAGTGATGACCGCCATTTGTGGCAATCGCACCGTACATTGCTTCTGCTGTAGTCATCCAGAAATCAATTGTTTTCGGACCGCAGCCATGTTTTACAGTGAGACCGTCAATGGTAATGTAACCCTGATTCCATTTTGCTGTGATACACTGCATACGGTTATTGATCTCTACCGTATTTTCATCGGATGCCGGATCCAGATCACCGAAGTTGGCATAGATCACCGTTTCGCCAGTCGTTTCATCGACAGTGGCGTACCATGTGTATGCATTTGCTGCGGCATCTTCCAGAGTCCATTGCTGAGACATAATGACATCGTTAATGTACACACATCCGCAGGAAAAGAAGTTTTCATACTGGGAACCTTTGGACATCCAGTTTACGGCGAAAGGATTAAAATACTCGCCCTCCGCATTCATTCCAAAGTAGTCCTTTGGAAGCGTTAAAGAATAGACAGACTGGGCCTCATCATAGATCCACTGGGAACCATCAATTATATCGGAACCGGTGACAACAACGTCTTCGCCTTCCGCAGCTTTTAAAACAATGCGGCTTTCTTCGCTGGTGCCGCCCTGCGGGAAGACAACTTCCTCGCGGTAAACTCCGGCTTTAACAAGGATAGTCTGTCCTGGCTGAACTGCGTCGGCAGCTTCCTGAAGGGTAGTATAGTCCCCGCTGCCATCCTGCGCAACGACGATGGTATCTTCCTGGAGAGTATCGGCTGTGGTTTCTGCGGATGTTTCCTCGTTTGCCAGAGCAGCAACCGGGGAAGAGACAGCAAGTGATGCGGTCATCAGGCCTGTCAGAGCAAGTGCCATTATTTTTTTGTGTTTCATGAGTAAACTCCTCCCATGTAATGTTTAATTTAATGCGATAACGTTAACGCGAATGCGATAATGTCAAACTATAACAAAAAATATAAAAAGTCAATAAAAAAATGGGAGTTATGCACAACTTTGTTATATAGTGCTAAATATGCAGAATTATTTTTGGATAATATGCTGAAATTTGATTCATAAAAGAAAAGATAATGAATTGAGAGACGAATTATAGAAAAATCCGGAGAATAC
>CAMTFT010000024.1 GCA_947071365.1 uncultured bacterium
CTACACCTATTAAGTCGTCGGCAGCGTCAGATGTGTATAAGAGACAGGCTTTTCCGCAAACCGTTTTACCTGGCTGTAAACCAGCGGATCCTGCCTGCCGCAGCAAAGAAACAGCTCCGGCAATGTCATGGGATCCCTTTTCTCCCTTAGGAAACTATACTCAGGACTCAGATCGGAATTTTCAAACACTTCTTCACTGCCGAACAGATTATCCAGCATCTTCCGGTTAAATCCTGCTTCAGGATTACAGCGAACTATCTCATAAGTGTTAAGTGCCGGAGACATCGCCACGATTTTTCCGAACGTATCCGCAAACACGGCTCCATTTCTAAGCGTGCCGTAGCCACCCATGGAGATTCCGCCCAGGAACGTATCCTCCCGTCTGTCAGAAAGCGGAAGCAGCATTCTTGTCATCTCCACTACCTCTTTTCCAATAAATGTTGAAAAATTCGTAAGCCTCTCCGGATGGTCCACATAAAAGGAATTCTCCCCATTCGGGAATACCACAGCGATTCCTTTCAGTTCACAGTGACGCCGGAATCTCATATACGTCATCAGTTCTGTTGCGCTTGCACTGAATCCGTTTAAAAAGTACAGCGTTTTGTATGGCGGCTTATACTGTTTTCCGCCCGTTCCATCCGTCGGAAGGTAGATGTTCAGATCCACGCTTCTCATTAACGCCTGCGATTTATAATTTAAAGTCAAATATGCCATACTATATCGATCCTTTCTTTGTCTGCACTGACAAAAGGTCAGCCCGATGCCAAAAACCAAATCTACAGTCTGATATTATCGCAGCCTGTCTTCCCTGTAATCGATCATAATATCTTTATAACGGAATAACAGCGACTCTCCAAACTGCGTTTTCTGATTTTCCCCCCGCTCTTTTCCTGCCAGCAGAAGATCCGCCGCATCCCGGAATTGCTCAATAATCTCCGGCACAACAGGCACACTGTGGTGTCCCGGCCAGGTAAGAACATAATCGTCTTTGTATTCCAGCAGCTTTTGCAGCGACTGCCGGTATACCGCCACCGTTTCAGAAAAATCCAGTGCCAGCAACACTGCAGCCTTACAGCACGTATCCCCGGAAAACAGCCATTTACGTTCTTTGTCCAGTATACATACGGAACCCTCTGAATGTCCCGGTGTCAAAAGAATCTGCAGGCATCTCCCGCCAAGATCCATTTCCGGTTCTCCCGTGTACCATATGATATTGTCCCGTGCTGCGTGGTAAGCATATTGTGGAAAATAATTGTGGAATCCACCGCTGTGCAGACGATATACTTCCCGTTCTTTTTCATGAAGATATACCTTCTCAAACAGGCTGTTTCCTCCAATATGGTCGATATGAGCGTGGGTATTCAATACTTCTACCGGCAGCTTCGTCAGCCCTTCCACGATTTCCCCAAGAGGGATCTGCCCCATCCCTGTATCGATGAGAAGTGCTTTTTCGCTGCCCTCCAGAAGGTACATATAGCAGCTCACCGCCTCATCATATTCCTCAATCATCCATGTGTGTTCATCAATTGCCTCTACTTTATAGTCCATTTTTTCTCCCGTCTGAATTATTTTGAAAGGAACTCAAACACTGTTTCCAGCATAGCCTCCCAGAAAAGTATATCGTGTCCTCCGTCCTTCTCCCGGTATTCTACCGGAAAACTGTTTTTTCGCAGACAGCCAAGGAATGCCTGATTGCACTCATAGGCAAGTTCATCCTGCCTGCCGCAGCAAAGGAAAAGCTCCGGCAGTTTTTGCTCTGATGATGCTGCATCGCTTACCAGCTTTTCCAGATTCCTGTCCGAAGCAAGGTACGCCGCTTTTTCCCCGAAGAGGCTTCGCGCGATCCCTTTTTGAAAAAGTTCCGTTTTCTCCTCCAGCAGATCATACGCATGGGTGCCCGGAGACATTGCCGCAATTTTCCCAAACGTATCCGGACGCAGCAGCCCGTGACGTATTGCGCCGTAACCGCCCATGGAGATCCCGCCGATATACGTATCCTCTCTCTTGCCTGAGAGTGGGAAAATGCTTCTCGTCACCTCCACAAGCTCCTGACCCACAAACGTTCCATACAACGCCATGCGATCCGGCGCATCCACATAAAAAGAATTATCCCCGTCTGCCAGAACAACGGCAATCCCCTTCTGCATGGACCAGAAGCGCAGGCTCAGGCACGCAGCCATCTCTCTTGCGCTGCTGGAAAAACCATTCAGAAAATACAGGGTACGAAACGGTTTTTTCGCCTCCTGCCATCCGTCATTACAGGGCAGGATGATCTGCAGTGTAACATTTCTACAGAGGCTTTCTGATTTATAATCCATTTCTATATATGCCATACGTCCTCCTTTTTCCCCGAAAGAAATGCAAAGCAGCTTTCCATCATACTCCTCCAGTACACAAGATCATGGATTCCATCAGATTCTTCAAAATTCACCGGAATCCCGTGTGCTTTCAGGAAATCCAGAAAATCCCTGTTGCATCCATATACCAGCTCATCCTGTCTGCCGCACCGGAGATACAATTCCGGAATTTCCTCCTTTTTTTTGAGCTTATCGAGCAAAACCGTCTCCGGGCAGAGCATTGACACAGCATATTCTTCCGCTGTTCCAAACAGCGCTTCTATTTTCTTTTCATAAAGCGGTGTGCTTCCAGCTTTCACAATCTTGACCGGATCCAGCCCGCCAGAAAGAAGCGCAATTTTCCCAAAGGTATTACTGTAGTGAAGCCCGTTGATCAGCGCTCCGTAGCCGCCCATGGAGATTCCACCGATATACGTATCCTCCTTTTTATTGGAAAGAGGCAGCAGGGAGCGGGTGATTTCAACCAGTTCTTTCCCCACGAATTCCCCATAATTCTCTCCCCATTCCGGCTTGTCCACATAAAAGGAACGGTCTCCGGTGACAACCACAAGCGCAATACCATGCAACAGCGCATGGGGCTGCATGTTCATAAATGTGAGCGTCTCTCTTGCACCTCCGCTGAAACCCGTCAGAAAATACAATGTCTTATATGGTTTTTCAGCTACAGATATTCCGGACAGGGCCGGAAGCACTACATCAAACTCCACGCTCTGATTGATCGCCTCTGACTTCAGATTCATATGTAAATATGCCATTTTTGCACCTCACCTTTTCTGGTTCCATTTTGGATGTTTTCTGTCTGCGTCCTTCCTTTTATGCCGTATCGCCCTTCTGCAGCCGGACCGGAACGAGATACTGCTGCTTTACCGGCAAAGATGCCAGCCTTCTCATCAGGACATCCACACACGTTCTGGCAAGGGCCGGTACATTCTGCGCAATGGAGGTAACTGCCGTAGTCATCACTCGTGATATCTCGTTTCCGTCATACCCTATGATCTTCAGATCCTCCGGTACGCGGATCCCGCGCTTTTTTGCCTGTGCCAGGTAAACGTATTCCGACAACGCCCCTGTAACAATACCGTCAATATCCGAATAGATATCCATATACTGGCTCACTATTTCCTCAACAAAACGGTAAGAAAGCAGCGAGTTATCCACTTCTACTACATTTGCCTGAAGCCCGGCCCGGGCAAATATTTCCTTGCCCTGATGAAAAAGCAGTTCTACATGAGCCCGGCTTTTATTGGAAGCGCCAAAAATCAGCACTTTTTTGCATCCGTTTTCCCAGAGAAGGCGGGCAGCCAGACGGCAGCCCTGCTCATGATCGGAAGAGACGACCGGGATTCCCCGGCCGAGCAGCCGCTCAAAACTGACTACTGCTTTTCCCTGCATACGGAGAATATCTGCCTCCGATACGTCTGCATTGATAATCAGACCGTCAAGAGATCCCTCTTCCAGCATCCCCGCCATTTCCGATACCATACGGGAGTTGTCCCCTGCGCTCCCGACTATTGTCCGGTATCCATGATTGCTCAGTTCCAGCTCCACGTACTTCAAAAATGACGCATAAAAGGGGAAAGACACGTCCGGCAGAAGAACACCGATCCGCTTACTCGCCTTCGGAGCTTCTTCCTCTACATGAAATACGTAGCCCATCGATGATGCAATTTCACGGATCCTTTTCTTTTTCTCCGCTTCCACATAACCTGTTCCATTTAAGGCGCGGGACACCGTACTGATTCCCACGCCCGCCTCCCGGGCAATATCCCTGATATTCGCCATCTTTCCCTCTCTTTTCAAAAGTCGTATGCGATCAGCCCTTTACACTTCCCTGAACAACGCCTTCCAGAATATGCTTCTGGCAGATCACATAGAAAATCAGCATCGGAATCATGGAAAGAAACAGGCCTGCCAGCATCGGCGCATAATCCACTGAATATTCATTGACAAACACGCGGATCGTCAATGCCAGCGTGCGCTTTCCATCCTCATTCAAAAACAAGCTGGACATCAGATAATCGTTCCAGATCCCCATTGCCACAAACACAAGAAGCGTGATAATGATCGGCTTCAGCATAGGCAGCACAATCTTGAAAAACACCTGAATATACGTACAGCCGTCGATCTTCGCTGCTTCCTCCACCGCAATCGGAATACCGTTCAGGAATCCGCGGATCAGAAAGACCGAAAACGGAAGGTTCAACCCAAGCGCAATAACAGAAAGAAACATCAGGCTGTTGCTGAATCCGAATATACCGCTGTATATCTTGACGATCGGGATCATATATACCTGGAACGGCGCTACCATGGATGCGATCATCATCATAAAGATAACATTGATCCATCTCTTATGGGAAAAACGGCTTACCACATAAGCTGCCGTAGAGCCGAACAGCGTGATCAGCAGGGAAGAAAACACAGTCAGAAACAGCGTATTCTTAAGTGCCGACCAGAATTTCATTTCCTTTATCGCCTGTGCGTAATTTTCAAAATGCAGGGATTTAAACAGGCCAAACGGATTCATGATAAACTCCTGCGACGTCTTCACAGAGTTCACAATAGTAAGTAAAAAGGGAAATACAAAAACAAGTGTCAGCAGAACGGCAAGAACAAACAATGCCTTCTGGCTCATTTTTACTTTTCTCATGCCTGAACCTCCTTTTTCATGGAGAACCAGGACTGCAGCAGGGAAATCACTACCACGATCAGGAACAGAACTACCGCCTCAGCCTGGGCAACACCGAATTTCATGCTCGTAAACGCCGTATTGTACACCTTCAGGGAAATCAGCTCCGTCGCATTGAACGGACCGCCGCCGGTCAGTGAAAGGTTCACATCGAATGCCATAAAGCAGCGTACGATGGAAAGGAAAATACATACGGTGAAGGACGAACGGATCATCGGCAGCGTCACGTGCCGGAATGCATTCCACTTGCCCGCCCCGTCAATGTATGCCGCTTCCAGGAGCTCCTTCGGCACGCTTGTAATACCGGCAATATAAATGATCATCAGATAACTGGAAAGCTGCCAGGACGCCACAATGATCATGGCGACCAGCGCCATTTTTGAATTTGTCAGCCACGACTTCTCCATTCCGGCGATTCCAAATACTTTTCCAATCATGGGCAGCCCAAAATTAAAAATAAACTTCCACAGATATCCAAGGATCAGGCCGCCGACGATATTCGGCGTAAACATTGCCGTCCGGAAAACAGTCCTTCCTCTCAGCGAGCTGGTCAGAAGTATCCCCAGCCCGACAGCGATCACATTACTTACCACCACAACTGCCGCCGCATAGATCGTAGTTGTCCACAGTGACTTAATAAATTTTACATCACGGAAAATCGTCAGATAATTTTTCAGTCCCACCCAGGTATAATTGTTACCCAGTCCGTCCCATTTGGTAAAGGAGATAAAGATTCCGTACAGAAACGGCACGATCTGTATTCCCAGCCAGATGAGGACGGAGGGAATGAAAAACAACAGAATCAGCTTCCGCTCATCTCTTCTGCTTCCTGCCATTTTTCTCCCCCTTCCTCTTCACAGATCAGATATTATTCAAGGTTCTGCCAATAGTATTCAATTTCTCCGGCAAGTCCTTCACGGTCAATTTCTCCTGCCACGTACTGCTGGAAATACGGTCCTACAACATAAAAGTAGTCGCTCGGCGCTCCGGTGACAAATGTACTGATATCCCTGATCTCTCCCTTTTCCATATACTCCTGTGTAGATTTTGCAAGTGCATTTGGATTATCTACCTTCACGTCTGAAACAGTAAGTGTTGACCCAATAATGACGCCCATAAATTCCTGTCCTTTTTCACTGTTGCATATCCACTTAATGAATTCCGCTCCGGCAGCCTGCTGCTCCGGCGTATTCTGAGATGTATCGATACAGTACCCTTTCGGTGAGGACATCGGAAGCCCCTTGTTTGCCTCTGCATCATTACTGATCGGCAGCGGAATGATACCAAGTTCCTCATCGCGGCCTTCTACCGGGCTGATCAACATCCAGTTCCAGTCGCCCTGGAAAAATGTAGCTGCTTTTCCTGTCGCAAATGCTTCGCAGTCCATTTCCTGATTGACCTGCAGCGGGTCATCCTTATTCAGATTATATTTGATAAGAATATCCAGTGTATCCATCAGGTCATTGTATACAGGATCATCGATCAGCGATACCTCGCCGCTTTTCAGCCCCTCGATAAACGCCTTCTGTGCTTCCTCATCTCCCTGATAACTGGAATAAAGCAGAGCGCCAAAATGGTTTGCCAACGCCCAGTCAGCGTTCAGCGTAACAGTCGGAGCAGCTACTCCGGAAGCCTCAATATCCTCAAACATCTGTTCCAGCTTATCTCTCGTGTCAATCGTATGGATATCAAAATCATCGCCCAGCGCTTCTTTCAGCACGCGCTCATTATACATCAGTCCAAAACCCTGCACACTTGATGGAATCCCATAAAGGGAACCGTCTACTGTATAGTAATCTTTTCCTGTTACAATACTGTCTTCCCAGTCAAGCCCGTTTTCTGTAAAATTGTACATATAATCCTTATACTGCTGTATCACCGTACTGTCCAGCAGGCTGACCGTCGGGGCTTTGTTGGCCGCGTACAGTCCCAGCCATGCCTGGAGCTGATCTTCGCCGCAGGGAAGATACTCTGTCTCGATGCCTGTCTCCTCCGTAAATGCATTCAGCAATTCCACCGTCTCGTTATCCAATCCTGCCTGAGTAGAATAAAATGTAATCTTTACCGGCTCCTCTGCCTGTACGCTGACCGCCCCTGTCATCAAGGATGCTGCCATGATTGCCGCCATACCTGCTGCTATTCTTTTTTTCATTATTTTTTCTCCTTTTCTCTTTTCAAATTTTTGTGCTACATGTGGAAACGTTTCTATGTGGCATTATAGTGTAATTCACCATTTTTTTCAAGAATTAATTCTTTTTTGCATACAAAAATAGCAGAATGCACATTTCAGCACCCTGCCATTTTCAACTTTTCCCTATTTTCTGTTTTTTTGTTTCATATTGTTCCACCTTTTTGCAGGCTTACCGGAACACTATAGTACGGAAGTACTGTTTCTCCCTCCAGTCTTTTCCTCAACACCTCCACACACATACGTGCCAGAGCCGGTACATTCTGCGCAATTGTTGTCACCTTCGGCATCACCATACGAGTAATCTCGTTTCCGTCATACCCCACGACCTTCAGCCTATCCGGGACAGGAATCCCACGCTTTTCCGCCTGCATCAGGCAGCAGTAAGCACCGATATCATCTGAAAAAATCCCGTCCGTCTGATTATAAATATCCATATACTGACCTGCCATCTCTGCCATAAAACGATACGTAAGGGCAGAGCCGCTTATCTCCGCCACCGTCACTCGAATTCCTTTTGCCTCCAGAATCCTGCGGCACTCCCGAACCCGCACATCCGCGCGCACCTTCGTAGCATGCACCGCCCCTAAAATAAGCACGTTGCGGCAGTCGCTCTCGATAAAAAGATTGGCTGCTATCTGTCCGCCGCGTTCGTGATCAGACGATACTACCGGGATGCCGTCCCCCATCAGGCGTTCAAAACTCACCACCGGCTTTCCATGCATTCTGCGTATCTCCTCCGCGGTCACATCCGCATTGATAATCAGACCGTCCAATGCATTCGCATCCAGCAGATTTAGCGTTTCCGCTACGCGTCCCTGCACTCCCAGCGTATTGCACAGCATGGTCCGATACCCCATATTCCCGAGCTCCATCTCTACGTATTTCACAAATGTTCCATAAAACGGAAAACTTACGTCCGGCAGAACGACCCCAACGATTCCGCTGCGCTTCTGCACAAAACTCCTTGCCAGCTCGTTCGGCCGGTATCCCAGTTCTTCCGCTATTTGTCTGATTCTTGCCTTTTTCTCCGATTCCACATATCCGCTGTCATTCAAAGCCCGTGAAACTGTGCCGATCCCTACGCCCGCTGCCTTTGCCACATCTCTGATATTCGCCATACGCACCTCTTGTTTCATGTTGTTCCATTTCGTTCCATGTTTTTCCATAATTTTATCACAGTTTCCACATTTTATCTACCGCCGAATTCCATTTTATGAAAAGAATGTTACTTTCCACAGCCTTTTGTGATCAGTATGCGGGATCACTATGCTTGCACATAAGAAACCACATAGCTGCCACAGATCGGCTGTGGAACAGTATCCTCCAGGCACAGATAAAAACTGCCGCAGAATCCTCCATCTCCGGGAATCCTGCGGCAGTCCTTTTTCTTATCTTATTTCTGCGAAAGCTTTTTCTTATCTTCCTTCTGAGAAGGCTTATTTCCTATCTTCCTTCTGCGAAAGCTTATTTCTCCAGTGCTTCCAGGTAAGCGTTCAGTCTCGTCAGAAGCAGCTCTGTCTCAATGCCGTGTACCATAGCAGCTTCCTCCAGTGTCTCCATCTGAGAAGACGGGCATCCTACGCAGTGCATTCCGCCTGCCATGAGTACCGGTATAAGTCCTTCATTGATCCGAATAATTTCGCCGATTGTCATGTCCTTGGTAATCCGTGCAGCCACTTTATAATTCCTCCTTATTTTCATGTAGTATTTGCCTTGCCTCATATGAGCCGCCGACAGCCTGTTTATCTGTGCTGTCCCGGTGCGGCCTGATGTTACCTGAACATTATAATACCTTTTGCCGGTTTATGCAAGGTCGTCCTTTATTCCACTTCAATATTACCATCCGATACCTCTACCGTCAGCATCCCGCGCCCATCCTGCACCGTCCGCTCATAGCTGGCCTTATCCTCCTGCTCCGTGAAACGGCCTTCCCCGCTCAAATCATCTGCAAGCTCAATATCTCCGTACTTCGTTTGCAGCTCCATCGACAAAGCTTCCCTGCACGCATCCGCAAGCTGCACCTCGACATCACCGTAAGCGTTCCGAATTTCCAGATTTCCCGTAATGTCCAGCTTCTCCGCCTCCAGATTGCCATCCGAAAGCTTCATCCCACAATCCTTTGCGGATACCCGATTCCATTCCACATCACCGTACCGGAACTCCATCTGCAAGTCCTTCAGTTCCAGATCCTGCGCTTCCATCGAGCCGTCCGAAGAAACGATCTTCCCGCCGTCAAAGATACAGTCCTTCAGCTCGATATCGCCATAATGCAGCTCCAGTTCCGTATTTTTCCAGGAGGATCCCTCCAGCTCCAGATCGCCGTCACTGATTTCGATTCTACTGTTTTCGAACGCCGATGTTTCCGGAACATACAGAGTCACTTTATTTTCCTCCATGCTTTCTCTTCCTCCGAGCATCCATGAAATAAAACTGATATCTATCTGAATGAATTTGCCGTTGCTTCTGTTGTCCGACAGCATCAGACACCCGTCCTCCTCTTTATAGCTCAGCGCTTCCTCCGTTTTGGCGTTTGGCAGCGTATAGGAAAGGTAATAATTTTCATCCCCGGAGGGCAGGATCTCAAGATCCGCATCCCCCAGTTGTATCTCAAGCCGGTCAATGGGCTCCAGCTTTGTCTTCTCCATAACAGCATTTTCCTGAATTTTCGCCTTTCCATTCATTTTGTTCAGGTCTGATGCCTTTGCATATGGAATTCCACCGGTGGCCGCGCCGACCGCAAACAGCCCCGCGCCTGCCGCGCACAGAACGATCCCCGCCACAAACAGTCCTTTTACATTTTTTCTCATAGACTATTTCCTCCTTTTTCCCAGTATTTTTCTTGAAATCATCACAATACCCATGCTCATCCATTTCGTCAGATAAACAGCCAGCAGAACCGACAGGATACTGCACCCTGCCGCTAAAATCCCAAGCCCGCAAAGTAGCAAAGTTCCAGGCACTGAAACAGGCAGCGCCACAAGCCCGCGGAGCAGAAGTTTGCCTCCGATACAAAATAAGGAGAGACTAAGCGCAAATACGCAGACCACTGCTGAGACCATCAGGAGCGCGATGGATATGATCATGGCAATTGATGCCACGGCGAGCGGAACGCCGATGGGCGCTGCCAGGACTGCAAGCACTGCCATTTTGACATTATCCCCTACACGCCGCCTTTTGCCCGTCTCCCGCTGCAGCTCCCCCTGACTCTCTGACAAAAGGTTCCGAAGCACCTCGGCAGCCGCCTCCTTCGGTGTACCGAGCTCCGCCATCACCTGCTGCTCATTTTCTTCTCCGGCATCCTCGAAATATTCCCTGAAATAACTGACCGCACTTTCGTAGTCCCTTTGCGGCAGCCGTTTCAGATATCTGTCCAGCTCGTTTAAATACTTATCCCGGTTCATCCACGAATCCTCCCTTCTATGATTCCGTCAATCGTATCCCGGTAGGAGCTCCACTCAGCTTTCAGAAATACGAGCTGCTCCCTCCCCTTTTGTGTAATAGAATAGTATTTCCTTTTTCTCCCCTGAAATTCCTGCTCGTACGTCTCCAGATACCCGTTCGTCTCCAGCTTACGGAGAATCGGATACAACGTGGATTCTTTGATCGCTGCCACCAGCTTTACTGTCTGGCTAATCTCATAGCCGTAGGAATCCTGTACTTCCACTACTGACAGAATCAGACATTCAATCAGCAATGCTGAAATTGGATAATACATCCTGTCTCTTATACACATCTCCGAGCCCACGAGACGGAGCTACA
>CAMTFT010000025.1 GCA_947071365.1 uncultured bacterium
GTATTTATTCTTCAACGTCCCGTTCACCAATTTCCCCCAGCCCAGAGGGTAGCCGTTCACACAGACAAGCTGCCAGCCTTTCTCCCTGCAAGGTTTCCGGTCATCCACCTCCACCGTTTCGCCGCAAAGATATCTTCTGACACGCTCATCCTCATACGGAAAATCTATGACAGAAACGTATTCCTCCTTTTTCAGGGCCATGGCAAAGGACTGGGAGGGCTCAAAGCGATTTTTCTTTATTTCGCCCAGATACAGTCCGTTGCGCAGAAACGGTATCTTCCCCTTTATCCGGGGCGGCTCCGGGATAAAGTATGCCTGAGAGTTTCGCACCTCGATCTGCTCCAGACAAATATCCGGTGATGCGAAAGCTTCCGGCGCAGAAACATCCGGCATCATATGATCGCCGCCCCTTACGTCTCTCAAAAATTCCCGCAATATCTTTTTTTCTTCTTTGGAAAGCTTTGCACTTCTCCCTGGAGATTTTTGATGTATTCCGGGCAGCTCCCCCTTCTTTTTCAGAAGAGCCAGGAAATGGCCTTCGCCGCCTATTTTGTGAGGGAAAATACGGACGCATTTTTCGAGTCCCAAACTATTCTGCCGTGCAGCATCTTCATCCGGCCACATGCTGACCTTCTGTGCATCATCATCCCATACCCCTGCCTCCTGCAACGTACATGCTGTTTCTGTATCTCTTCCCTTTATAAGGTCGAGAAACCTCGCATCACCGTGGACAAACCCATCCTGCCACGGAATATCCAACAGTTCCATTTCCGGACACTGATTCAGCAGATATGCGATGGTTCCCTCGTTCTCCTCCGGTGCAAACGTGCAGGTGGAATAAAGCATCAGGCCGCCGGGCCGCAGCATTTTTACCGCCTGCTGCGTGATATCTCTCTGGATCTTTGCGCAGGCTTCCACCTTTTCAGGGCTCCACGCCTTTGCGTTCGCCATATCCTTGCGGAACATGCCTTCCCCGGAGCACGGTGCGTCCACCAGAATTTTATCAAAGGTCTCTGGGAACTGCTCTGCCAGCTTCACGGGAACTGCATTCGTGACAAAGGAATTTTTCACACCGAAAACCTCCAGATTTTTCAGGAGCGCTTTCGCTCTGGAAGCGCTGATATCATTAGCCACCAGAAGGCCCTGTCCCTGCAGCTTTGCCGCCAGAGCCGTCGCCTTGCCGCCCGGAGCCGCGCACAGATCCAACACGTATTCCCCCGGCGTTACCGGCAGAATATTAGCCGGAGTCATGGCACTTGGTTCCTGCAAATAATATAGCCCCGCAAAATAAAAAGGATGACGCGCCGGGTCATCCTCTTTCTCATAATAAAAACCGTTTTCAATCCATGGGATTCTGGTCAGATGAAAGGGAGCCAGCTTTATGAATTCCTCCACACTGATTTTGAGCGTATTGACCCGGAGCCCGAACCTTCGCGGCTCC
Source organism: uncultured bacterium (assembly GCA_947071365.1). Taxonomy (GTDB): domain Bacteria; phylum Bacillota; class Clostridia; order Lachnospirales; family Lachnospiraceae; genus Choladousia. The sequence goes on from CAMTFT010000025.1 coordinate 1,442, forward strand.
TCATACGTCCGCAGAAAATCATCATATTCCTCTCCCAGCATATCCTTCATGCGCACCAAAAACTCCTGCGGTAAATCCATATCCTGCTCCTTTCCTGTATATCCATATCAGCCTCACCTTGTCGCACCTTACTCCCACGTGTACTTTGTCAGCTCTCCCTGCAATTTCATCTGCACAAACCCGTTCTGCCGCAGGGCCTCGTACAACACGATTGCTGCAGAATTCCCGAGATTCAAAGAACGCGTCTCACCTATCATCGGTATCCGAATGGCCTCCTGCGGATGCTCCTTCAGAATCTCTTCCGGAATGCCTGCGCTTTCCTTGCCGAACATGATAAAGCAGTCCGGCTCATAGGAAACCTCCGTATATACTCTCCGCCCTTTTGTCGTAGCCATGTAGATCTTCGCTCCCGGATTCTTCTCCAGAAAGTCCTGATAATTCACGTATCTGGTCACGTCAAGCTGCGGCCAGTAATCCATCCCGGCACGTTTCAGCGCCTTCTCTGTAAGATGAAAGCCCAACGGCTCGATCAAATGCAGCCGTGTGCCTGTCGCCACGCACGTCCGGCCAATATTCCCCGTGTTCGCCGGTATCTCCGGCTCATACAAAACTATGTTAAGGCTCACCGCTTATCTCCTCCCTGGTGCTGTCTTCTTAAACGCCTGCCGCATTTCGCCACACTACGCCATCTTCTCTGAACCCCTGCCGCATTTCACCGCACAGCGCTGTCTCCGGAAAACATCTCAGAGAAGGACCTATAGGGGCGTCCACTCTGAGATGTTTTCCGGAGACAGCGCGTTCGAAATATCAGACAGCCTTCAGCTTCTTAATGAACCGCTCCAGCCTCTCCAGCGCAATCTTCAGCGCCTCAATCGAATACGCATAGGAAATACGCAAGAACCCTTCTCCACACGGCCCGAACGCCGTACCCGGCACAACCGCTACGTGTTCCTCCTCCAGAAGGCGCATTGCAAAATCGTCCGAAGACAATCCGAACTCCTTAATACACGGGAAAACGTAAAACGCACCGAAGGGCTCGAAGCATTTCAACCCCATTCTTTCAAACTCATGCATCAGGAAACGGCGGCGCTGGTTGTAGGACTCGCGCATCTGTGCAACGTCCTCATCTCCTTTGCGCAGCGCCTGCACCGCTGCATACTGGCTCGTCGTCGGCGCGCACATGATCGCAAACTGATGAATTTTCGTCATCTGGGAAATGATATTCTGCGGGCCGCAGATATAGCCGAGACGCCATCCCGTCATTGCATATGATTTTGAAAAGCCATTGATTGTCAGTGTCCGCTCCCACATGCCTGGAAGACTCGCGATGGATACGTGATCCTCCTGATACGTGAGCTCGGAATAAATCTCGTCCGAAATCACAAAAAGATCCTTCTCAATAATGACTTCGGCAATCGCCTCAAGATCCTCCCGCCGCATAACGGCTCCCGTCGGATTGTTCGGGAACGGAAGCACCAGGATCTTTGTTTTATCCGTAATCTTTTCCAGCAGCTCTTCCTTCGTCAGCCGGAATTCATTTTCTTCCTTCAGCTCAATCGTCACCGGCACGCCGTCCGCCAGAACGGCACAGGGCAGGTAGGAAACGTAACAAGGCTGCGGGATCAGCACCTCATCTCCCGGATTCAGCATAGCGCGCATCGCAAGATCGATGCCTTCACTGCCGCCGACAGTCACAAGTATCTCGTGGAGCGGATCGTATTTCAGGTCGTATCTGCGGTACAGATAATTGCTGATTTCCTGGCGCAGCTCCTTCAGACCGGAATTGGACGTATAAAATGTACGCCCTTTTTCCAGCGAATAAATACCCTCATCCCGGATATGCCACGGAGTATCAAAATCCGGCTCGCCGACACCCAGGGAAACAACATCCTCCATCTCGCTGGCAATATCAAAAAACTTTCGGATACCGGAGGGTTCGATTGTCATTACTTTATCTGATAATGGATTTCTCACGGTGTCACCAACATCCTTTCATCCTTTGCCTTTTTACCCATGATCGTGCCGTAGTCTTTGTACTTTTTCAGAATAAAATGCGTTGCGGTACTGAGCACCGTATCCAGAGTGGAAAGCTTATCGCTGACAAAGCTGGATACCTCCCGCAGCGTCTTGCCCTGCAAGATCACCAGCAGGTCATATGCACCGGAGATCAGGTACACGGACTGCACCTCCGGATAATTGTAAATGCGCTCTGCAATGGAATCAAAGCCCTGGCCTCTCTGCGGGGTCACTCTTACCTCGATCAGCGCCGTTACCTTCTCAGAAGAAGTCTTCTCCCAGTCGATCAGCGTATGATAACCGCAGATGACCTGCTCCTGCTCCATCTTTGCCACCTCGTTTGCAATAACCTCCTCGCTGGAACCCAGCAGGATAGCCAGCTCATGCAAATCAATTTTACTGTTTTTCTCAAGAAATGTTAAAATCTGTTCTCTCATTTTTACCTCCGGGCGCAATCTTGCGCCATAAATTTATCCCCCTCAGGGCAATCTTCTTATTTTCCAAACCTGCGATACCATTCCAGCCAAATGCTCTCTTCATCCGCCGAATCTGCGATACCATTCCAGCCAAAGCACTCTCTCCATCCGCCGAATCTGCGATACCATTCCGGCCAAAATGCTCTCTTTATCCGCCGAATCTGCGATACCACTCCTCCTGCTGCGGCCGGTCAAGAAATCTTACATCCTCACCGTTGCGGATGATCCTGTCATTGCCCGCTGTCGCCCTGCCGATCACTGCTGCCGATATGCCGAGGGCCGCCAGCTTCGCAATAAGCGCTTCCGGCTGCTGCGTACCTACCAGCAGTGCTCCCGCTGAATACAGATTATATGGATTGATATCAAAATATTCGCAGATTTCTATTGTCTCCTGCTTCACAGGAATTTTTTTCAGATCCACTTCCAGTCCGACTCCCGCCCGCTGTGCCATTTCCCAGAGCGCTCCGAAGATTCCGCCCTGCGACACGTCGTGCATCGCACACGCACCGAAGTGGGTAGCCGCGGCAGCCTCCGGCGCGACGGACATCAGCTTTTCATACTCCTTCGCGCGGTCTATCAGGGTGAACGGGAATCTTTTTCCCAGCTCCTCCTCATATCTGTATGCAAGGGCGGCTGTTCCCGCCAGAGCGATCCATTTCGTCATGACCAGCGTATCTCCCGGCTGAAGCACCTGCTGCGCCCGGCATTCCTCCGCCTTCGCGCTGCCAATGCCCGTAATCTGATACACCGGGCAGAGCACGGATGATGATACCTCCGTATGGCCGCAAAGCACCTGCATCCCGTAATGCCCGGCCACCTCCGCGATCTGCTTCATATCCGCCTTCAGCGATGACTCCTCGCAGGATACCGGCAGCATCGCATGCAGCACAAACGATTCCGGCTCTGCACCTCCGGCCGCCAGATTGTTCACCGCCGCCATCACCAGCGTTCCCGGTCTGTGTTCAAAGCCCGGCACGGCGCTCACCGCAGTGTATACCGACACGCGCCCGCTCTCCTGAGACAATACAGCACAGTCTGCGCCGTAGCGCTCTGTGCTGACTGACTTATCTTTATGTAATTGTCCAAGAACAGCGCGTTTCAGCGCTGCCTCCGTCAATTTTCCCGTACGCATGAAATCACCTTTTGGGGCGCATCCCGGCTCCACAGCCTTTCCTGCGCCCCGAATTATTATTGAATTACTGTTACATCCTCCGGCGGATCGACCGGTACTTCTGGCTGCACTGGAACCTCTGGCTGCACCGGAGCCTCTGTCTGTACAGGAGCTTCCGTCTGCACCGGAGCCTCTGTCGCCTGAGTTTCCGTCTGCTGCTGTACGCCGTTCGCAAGGATCGTCTGCACCTGTGACAGGCTGTTCTGCCCGATCGCCGTGTAAAGCGCCGAGGATAGCGCCTGATTGTCCGTCACCACTCCGACCTCATAAATTGCCGGAGATGCCTGATAATAGCTGCTGTTTACCTGGATCGTATCAGACAGCACACCATCATAATAAATATTTTTCCACAGAACCGCAGACAATCCCTGATGCGGTGACTGTACCTGCGCAAAATACCCGACGTTCTGATCCGTCTTTGCCACCAGTTTGATATTCGTGGAAGGATCCGTCTGGCTCAGCGTCTCGCTGACAAATTCAATGGAGCGGTTCGACGGCCGCGTCTCCACGCCGAAAATCGTAAAGTTCAAAGTGCCGTAATATGCCGAGCCCGCAATATAAACAGGATTCTCCAGCGTATTCGTGAACACGAAATCCATTACACCCTCTGCAATTGCCGCATCCTTTGACGGATCTACGTAACTGACCAGCATCGTGTGATTGGAACGGGCCTCCACCTGAAGCTCAGCTTTCAACACCGCATTGTACAGTGTTGTCGATACCTGACAGATACCGCCGCCGTAGGAATCCACCACCTGCCCCGCCTCATAGGACGGTGCCAGCTCATAGCCGTTCTCCGCGTTGAAAGGAACGACCGCCTCCGTCACGGAAAAACTTTCGCCCGGCATCAGCAGCGTACCGTTGATCTTGGATGTACCCGTTTCGACATTCTTCGCCCTGCCCCAGGACGAAGCAGAATAATCCGTCGTCGCAGAGCCAAGCACATTGTTCATCTGCTCCAGCATCTCCGCTGTGAGCACCGGAGATTCCCGGTCTACAGAAGCTTCTATCACCGTATCCCCGGCTGTAAAACTCTGCATTCCCTCCTGCAGGCTTGCCAGAGTCGCATCCGCATCCAGAGTCAGCCCGTCAGTGCCGCCCTCCACATGCAGCATTCCGTCATCTCCCATATAGCAGGAGCCCTCAACGGGTTCGGAATTGAACTGCCCGCAGGAATCCACGAAGGCCTTCTGCGCCTCCTCGTCCACGGAATACTCGATCTCATAATGAGAGCTTTGATTTTGCAGATCCTTCTGTTCCTTATAGCGGCGCACGATATTTCCCGTCGTGCCAAGCTGGCTGACCTCCTCGATCAGATCCGTATTTTTCCATTTCAGTCCCAGTTCGCTCCATGTTTTGGATATCTGGTCATCACCCATCTGAAGCGTGATAACAGAATTTCCAAGCTTCTGCACTTCGCCCTCCACGTAAGCCTTAGCCTCATCGGCAGTCATCCCGCTGACATCCATATCCCCGATGAACACACCGTCACTGATTACATTTTCCTGCTCTGTGGCCGAGACTGCCAGCACACAGCCGGCAGTCAGCGTCAGCGCAGCCAACACCCCTGTTATTATATTTTTTCGCATATTCTTCCCCTTTTATGTACCATCCTAGACCAGTGCCGGCAGAACAGCTCCTGCCACCATAGCCAGTACAATAACTATCACGATCGCTGCTGCAATCTTTCTCTGTGTCTTAGAATTATTAATGTTCATCATATCCTGTCACCTCACCATTTTCCCATGCTGTGAAATAATGTTGTCTATCATCCTTGATGCCTCGCTCTTCGTCAGCATCTCTATTTTTACGTTACTCTCTATTCTATGATATTTTAATAAATCCCGCAAGTATACTTTTTGTGAATTTGTAATAGGGCCTTCTTTCTTTACCTTAAATACGAGCGGCGACGCTTCAAACAGGTCAGGACGCCTCTCTCCGAATTCCTCCCGCAGCCGTTCGTACAGCCTGGCCGCGGTCAGCGCGTCATCCAACGCTCTGTGGTGTTGTTTCTGGGGGATCCCGTAATGCGCCGCCATCTTATCCAGGGATTTGCCGGAAAGCTGCGGCAGGCACAGCCGCGAGATGGCCAGCGTATCCAGCCCCCGCCGTTCATACGTTCCGCCCAGATTCACCACATTCCGTTTCATAAAGCTGTAATCAAATAAAATATTGTGGCCCAGCAGCACGCTCTCCCCGGAAAAATCGAGGAAGCCCTCCACCGCCTCCCGGATTCCCGGGCTGCCTGCCACCATCTCCTGCGTAATTCCCGTGAGCTCCGTGATCCGCGGCGGAATTTCCACACCGCTGTCAATAAAGGTCTCATACGTGCCCGTGACCTCCCCGCACTCCACCTTTACCGCCCCTATTTCCAGAATTTTATCGTATTTCGGGCGAAGCCCCGTTGTTTCCAGATCAAACGCCACATAGCTGTTTTCCATTACTCCTCCATCCCTTTCCGGATATCTGCTGTACTTTATTCTCGCAAGTCTGCACCATTTAGATATGTTCTCACTCTTCCATATTTATCTCAAAAACCGCCGCATCGTTCGTAAGCGGATCTCTTCTCTCATAATCAAACAGCAGCCAAATCTCTTTCTTTTTACCGCTTACCAGAACATCATAAGTAAAATGCTCCAGATGGGTCATGCGCATCATCTGTTTCCAGTTCATCCCATCATATCCCGGAAGATATGTGTGAAGCTGCTCTTCCCGCTGATAAAAACCGATGATCTTCTCGCGGTAAATGGCTGTGTCCTCCGCCCACACGGGACGACTTTTCGCATTTTCTCTCAAATAAATATCAAGAGTAAGAAGCTCGTCAAAACGCCGCGGTTCTTCCCGTACGTCCGGCATCATTTCTCCCATCGCCTCCGGTACTCCCCCGGCACCTGCGCTCCTTTTCCCCGCGCATACCGTCTCCCGGATAAACTTCCGCAGTATCACGAACCGCTGCATCCTGGAATACGACTTTCCTTCTGCTTCATGCGCCTCGTAATGATCCGCCAGCGCTTCATACAGCGCAAAGGGCCGCTCAAACAGCTTCTCCAACGCTTCCATTGTGTAACGGAACTGCTGGCTGTTGTAATACACCTCCAACATTTCTTCCACTTCCTTCAGCCTCAGAAGTTCATCGCAGGAGATCCACCTCGTGGAAAGCACCTCATATGGCGGTTCGCCGCGATATACGATGCCGTATTCCTGCGCCCGACGATGCATTTCCGACCCGCGAAGCACCTTCAGAAAGCCAAGCTGCAGCTCCTGGGGCTTCAAAGCGTAGACCGCATCAAAGGAACTCTGAAAGCTCTCGAAATCCTCATAGGGCAGTCCCGCGATCAGATCAAGATGCTGATGAATATTCCTTCCCGCTGCGATTTTAAGCACTCTGTCCGTAATGCGCCGGAATTTTGCCGTCCGGTGGATCGCTTCAAGCGTCCGCTCATTGACTGTCTGCACGCCGATCTCCAACTGAACCAGTCCGGGCCGCATACCGCCGAGCACCTCCAACTCTTCTTCCGTCAGAATATCGGCCGCTATCTCAAAATGAAAATTCGTAATTCCATTGTCATGCTCCCGTATAAATCTCCAGATCTCCAGCGCATGAGTGTGATTGCAGTTGAAGGTACGATCCACAAATTTCACCTGAGGCACCTTATGCTCCAGAAGGAAAAGAAGCTCCCGTTTCACCAGCTCCGGGCTGCGGAAACGTACCCGCTTATCAATAGAAGAAAGACAGTAACTGCAGGAATACGGACAGCCCCGGCTGCTCTCGTAATAAATGATCCGGTGTTCAAAGTCTTCCGGTGTCTGATAGACGAAGGACAGCTCATCCAGCGTCGTCATAAGCTCCGGCAATCCCGTGCTTAGTATCTGACTTTCTCTCCCGGCCTCCTCTGCGCTTTCACTTTTTGCTGAAAGGGCACTTCTGTCCGCAGTATGTGATTCTCCATCCGTAGCCTTATCCCGGTACACGATCCCGGGAATTTCGGACAGCAAAAGAAGACCGTCCACGTAATGCTGCAAAAGCCGATAAAACGTGCGCTCCCCTTCTCCCACCATCACACCGGAAAACTGTGGATGCAGATTCAGAAATTCTTCCGCATCGTAGGAGACCTCCGGCCCTCCGGCCCAGATGACTGTTTCCGGCAGCACCTTATGTATGTTCTCTGCCAGATGGATCACCTCATTCCGGTTCCAGATATAGCAGGACAAAAAAAGAAGATCCGGCTTTTTCCGGTAAACCGCCCGGAAAATATCATCCGCCTGATTGTTTATCGTAAACTCTGCCAGCTCTGTCATCGGCTCATATTTTCCGGCTGAAGCCTTCAGGCTGTACACCGCCAGATTGGAATGTATATATTTTGCATTGATCGCAGTCAACAGAATGTTCAAAGCCTACCTCCTCTACCGCTTTTACGAATCGATTCTGAACTCTTCCTTGGCACCGGCCGTCAAATGGAAAAACAGGGAACCGTTTTCCGGCCCCCTGCCCTGAATCTAAATTGCCATTTCGACCGCCCGAATCTGCCGAATCTAAATCACTACCTTAGCCACCCCGGATTTCCCAGATCTAAATCACTATCCTGAGCGTCCCGCATTTCCCGGATCTAAATCACCATCCTGAGCGTCCCGCATTCCTCAGATCTAAATCACCATCTTGGCCGCCCCGTAAATACCCGCGTCATTTCCCAGCGTGGCAAGTGCAAATTCCGTATCGCGGCACGCGGTAAACGCATATTTCTTAAATGGTTCAATGATATAATCCAACAATATCTGTCCGGCCTTCGATACTCCGCCGCCGATCACGATGACCTGCGGGTCTGCCACTGTGGCAAAGACTGCCAGCGTCTTGCCAAGATATGTACCGAACCGCTCTGCGATCTGAATCGCCAGAGCATCGCCTTCCTTCACCGCGTCCCATACGCTCTTTGCCGACACATGACCGCCGCGAAGAAGGGACGGTTCATCCGATGCAGCCAGCGCCTCCTTTGCAAGACGCACAATGCCCGTAGCAGAAGCTACCTGCTCAAGGCAGCCGTAGTTGCCGCAATTGCAGGGGTCTGTGATCGAATCATCCACATGGGCGTGCCCGATCTCCCCTCCGGCTCCGTGGGAGCCTGCCACGATCTTGTCATTGATGATGATGCCGCCGCCGACACCCGTTCCCAGCGTTACCATGATCATACTGTGGTATCCGACGCCGCCGCCCTTCCACAGCTCGCCAAGGGCAGCCACATTCGCGTCATTTCCGGCCTTGACAGGAAGTCCTGTCAGCCGCTCCATATCACCTGCGATATTTACATATCCCCAGTGCAGGTTGACTGCGCAGGGCACCTCCCCCGCATCATTCACCGGGCCGGGAACGCCGATACCGATACCTGCCACCAGATCTTTCTCAATATTTTTCTCAGCCATCTTCTGCTGAATCGTTTCTGCGACATCCGGAAGGATATTCACACCGTTGTCTTCCGTCCTGGTCTTGATCTCCCATTTGTCAAGCACCTCGCCTGTCACCGTAAAAAGCCCGCATTTGACGGTCGTTCCGCCTACATCGATTCCAAAACAATATTTCTTCATATTTTAATCCCGCTTTCCTGCATTTTTCATCAAACTGTTCTGTACACGGTTGTACAACTGTCTCTTATACACATCTGACGCTGCCGACGACTTAATAGGTG
>CAMTFT010000026.1 GCA_947071365.1 uncultured bacterium
AGATGTAGCTCCGTCTCGTGGGCTCGGAGATGTGTATAAGAGACAGGGCTACCGTGTCAACTCCGGCAGGGCAACACAGTTCCGGCAATGGGCGACGAAAGTGCTGGATATTTTTGCGAAGCAAGGGTATGTTTTAGATAAGAACAGATTGATTAATGGTCAAATTTTCGACGAGGATTATTTTGACCACTTAATTTCTGAGATACAGGAGATTCGAGCCAGTGAGCGCCGTTTCTATCAAAAGATTACAGACATCTATGCTACTGCCGCCGATTATTCTTTTGACAGCCAAATCACGAAAGATTTTTTTGCAACAGTACAGAATAAGATGCACTATGCTGTTCACGGAAATACCGCAGCGGAGGTCATTGTAGCAAGAGCAGACCACACAAAGGAACATATGGGATTGACCTCATGGCGCAATGCTCCCGATGGAAAAATTGTGAAAGCGGATGTGTCGATTGCAAAGAATTACTTATCTAAAGGAGAAATACAGGAGCTTAACGAGATTGTCACTATGTATCTGGACTACGCTACGAGACAGGCACGGCGGCATATTCCCATGACAATGGCGGATTGGGCTTCTAAACTGGATGCTTTTCTGCAATTTAACGATGTAGAAGTCTTGCAAAACAAAGGCAAGGTTACTGCCGCAATCGCAAAAGCTTTTGCGGAAAGTGAATTTGAGCAGTACCGTGTGATACAAGACCGCTTATATCAAAGTGATTTCGACCGGCTCGTAGCCAGCACAGAAGAAAAAAGCGACTAATGAAAGAGTCGGATGCGGGAAATCTGCAATGGCATTCCGCGTTCCGTGCCATATTTCAGATTGAACTGGAAGATGAAGCAGATAAGCTACAGATAGAAGCAGGCAGCTATAAATATTCTGACACGTGCAAACTGGGCTAAGATGGAGGAGGAACGAAGAATGTGTGAAGCGTTAAAAGAATTATTTGCAGAGGACTTTGAAAATGTACGTATACAGGGAGAAAAATTGGGTCTGCAAACTGGGTTTCAAAATGGTCTGCATGTGGCCGCTATCAATCTCTTTCACATGGGTATGGCGGTAGAAGACATTGCAAAAGCAGTTGGCATGCAGGTCGGCGTTGTGCAGGAATGGCTCCAGAAAGCCTGAAAAACTATTAGTTCTTTCTGGTCCCCTTCTTGACAGAAAAACTCTGGTGTGCTAACTTAGACATTAGGAATGTATCCGGCAGACGGACAGAAACACGATATTTCAGTTTGCCGGCGGAAAATCCAATGACGAAGAGAGTACGCATACAGGAGTGTTACAGAGAATCTTCCGGCGGTGAGAGGAAGAGCAGGAATTTATGCGGAAGATGGCTTCCGAGGGGCGCGGCTGAGCGATGAAGGATCAGGCGGTACGAGTGAGTATCGATTGGATCGTTAGGCTGCGACAGGTCCGCCTGTTATAGCGGCAGAGTATATGTTGCAGGAAGGAGATTCTGATTTTGTGTATACAGGATTTGCCTTCGCAATCATCATGGTACTCACAGAGGTCTGTGCCGTGAGGCGCAGACGAAAAGAAGTGGTAACACGGGCAGGCTCGTCTTCTAAGCACAGAGGATGGAGCTTTTTTTGTGCAACAGTTCCAGACAGCAGCAAAATGGAAAAACGGCCATGGCAAATTTATTTGCCAATGGACGGATTTTCATTTTGAAGGATGGGTGGAACACCCATCAGCCGCAGATAAAAGCTGCGTTAGCAGCGGGTGACTGCGCAGCAGTTACATCTGCGGCCTGCTGTCTGGTGAAGAGCAAGCCGCCCGGCATTATGAAGGAGGAAAATGAAATGAGCAAACCAAAGTATTATATGACGACCGCGATCGCGTACACGTCAGGCAAGCCGCACATCGGCAATACGTATGAGATCATTCTGGCGGACAGCATTGCCAGATTCCGCAGGGAGCAGGGATATGATGTGTTTTTCCAGACAGGAACGGACGAGCACGGACAGAAGATCGAGCTGAAGGCTGCGGAGGCCGGTGTGACACCGCAGGAATTCGTAGACAATGTGGCAGGCGAGATCAAGCGCATCTGGGATCTGATGAATACTTCCTATGATAAATTTATCCGCACCACGGATAAGGATCACGAAAAACAAGTTCAGAAGATCTTCAAGAAGCTGTATGATCAGGGTGATATTTACAAGGGTGCATATGAGGGGCTGTACTGTACGCCGTGCGAGTCCTTCTGGACAGAATCCCAGCTCGTAGACGGCAAGTGCCCGGACTGCGGACGGGAGGTAAAACCGGCAAAGGAAGAAGCGTACTTTTTCCGTATGAGCAAGTATGCGGATCGTCTGATTGAGCATATTAATACACATCCGGAATTTATTCAGCCGGTATCGAGAAAAAATGAGATGATGAACAATTTCCTGCTTCCGGGCCTGCAGGATCTCTGTGTGTCAAGAACTTCCTTTAAGTGGGGAATTCCGGTGACTTTTGACCCGAAGCATGTGACCTACGTGTGGCTGGACGCACTGACCAACTATATTACCGGAATCGGCTATGACTGCGACGGCGAGAGCACGGAGCAGTTCAAAAAGGACTGGCCGGCGGAGCTGCATCTGATCGGCAAGGATATCATTCGTTTCCATACGATCTACTGGCCGATCTTCCTGATGGCGCTGGATCTTCCGCTGCCGAAGCAGGTGTTCGGACATCCATGGCTTTTGCAGGGCGACGGCAAGATGAGCAAGTCAAAGGGCAATGTGCTGTATGCCGATGACCTGGCAGGTGTTTTCGGTGTCGATGCGGTGCGCTACTTTGTGCTTCATGAGATGCCGTTTGAGAACGACGGCGTGATCAGTTGGGAGCTGATGGTGGAGCGGTTGAATTCTGATCTGGCAAATACGCTGGGCAATCTGGTGAACCGTACCATCTCCATGACCAACAAGTATTTCGGCGGTGTGGTGAAGGACTGTGGCGTATCAGAACCGGTGGATGAGGAACTGAAGGCGGTAGCGCTGGCTGTTCCGGGCAAAGTATCCGAAAAAATGGATGCGCTGCGGGTGGCGGATGCCATCAGCGAGATCTTTACGCTGTTCAAACGCTGCAACAAATATATCGACGAGACAATGCCCTGGGCGCTGGCAAAGGATGAGACGAAGCAGGATCGTCTGGCAACGGTTCTCTACAATCTGACGGAATGTATTTCCATCGGGGCTTCTCTTTTGGAATCCTTCATGCCGGAGACCTCCGCTAAGATCCTTGCTCAGTTGAACGCGAAAAAGCGTACGTTGGAGGAGATGAGCCAGTATGGCCTGTATGAATCGGGCACGAAGGTAACGGAAAAGCCGGAGATCCTTTTCGCACGTCTCGACCTGAAGGAAGTGCTGGCAAAGGCAGAGGAGATCCAGAAGGCACAGCAGGCAGCTCTTGCAAAGCCGGAGGAGGAAGCGCAGCCGGAGACAGAAGAAAAAGAGTCCGTGATCGACATTGAGCCGAAGGCAGAGATCACATTTGAGGAGTTCGGAAAAATGCAGTTCCAGGTGGGCGAGATCATTGCATGTGAGGCAGTGAAAAAATCCAAAAAGCTGCTCTGCTCTCAGGTGAAGATCGGAAGCCAGGTGAAGCAGATCGTATCAGGTATCAAGGCGCACTACACACCGGAAGAGATGGTGGGCAAGAAAGTCATGGTACTCGTGAACTTAAAGCCGGCGAAGCTGGCAGGGGTGCTTTCCGAGGGAATGATCCTCTGCGCGGAGGATGAAAATGGCGAGCTGTCTTTGATGGTGCCGGAAAAGAAGATGCCATCAGGCGCGGAAATCTGCTGATTTCAGTCAAAGCCCCCGCAGCAGGCTACGGGGGCTTCGACTCTCGCGGCAGTCGCCAAATATCCATGCAAGCAAGGCTACTTGGCTCGTTGCTCGCGGGAATAAATTCAAGACTCGCTTGCGAGTCAATTTCCTGCCTGATATGAGGGGCTGCCAGCGCATGGCGGCTCCCTTTCTGTCACAGGAAAGGAGAAGGGGTGAAAAAATGGACAACAAAGAGGCGCAATTTAAAAAAATGACAGAGGAACCGGTTTCCAGGCTGATCCTTTCTCTGGCGGTTCCGACTATTATCAGTATGATGGTAACGGCGATCTATAACACGGCCGATACTTATTTCGTGTCTCAGCTTGGAACGAGTGCATCAGGAGCTGTGGGTATTGTGATGTCACTGATGGGGATTATTCAATCGTCAGGCTTTCTGATCGGTATGGGCTCCGGAAGCTGGATGTCCCGGCTTTTGGGCGAAAAAAAGGAAGCGGAGGTATCGGAGGTGGCGGCCAGCGGCTTTTATTTCGCACTGGTCATCGGTGCGCTGATCACGGTGTTCGGCGTACTTTTCCTGGAACCGCTTGTACTGCTGCTGGGAGCAACGGAGACGATCCGCCCGTATGCGATGGAGTATGCACAGTATATTTTGTATGCGGCGCCGTTTCTGATCGCGTCTTTCAGTCTGAATAAAATGCTGTGCGCGGAGGGCAAGGCGCGCTTTGCCATGGTGGGGATCGCATCTGGAGGCATTCTGAATATTTTCCTTGACCCGCTGTTCATTTTCGTATTCCACATGGGGATCGCAGGAGCGGCGGTGGCGACTGCGCTGAGCCAGATATTCAGCTTCCTTGTGCTTCTGTACATGTTTATAAGCGGCAGGACGATTGCGAAGCTGAATATCAGACACGCTTCGCGTCGCGCCGCAAGATACATGCAGATCGCGAAGTATGGAATGCCGTCCTTCTTCCGGCAGGGGCTTTCCAGTGTTGCGATGATCGCCATGAATGTTCAGGCGGCAAAGTACGGTGACTCTGCTGTGTCGGCTATGGCGATCGTGACAAAGGTATTTATGCTGATTTTCTCTGTGGTGATTGGATTCGGTCAGGGCTACCAGCCCGTAGCGGGATACAATTACGGGGCGAAGCGGTACGGACGCGTAAAGGATTCCTTCCTGTTTATGACGAAGACGGCCACGTTTTTCCTGTGCATCTTTGCGGTGGTGGGGTATTTTGCGGCGCCGTCAGTCATCCGGCTTTTTATTAAAAATGATCCGGAGGTTATTAAGATCGGTACGGAGACGATGCGTTTCCAGTGCGTTTCGATGCCGTTTCTGCCGCTGGCAGTATGCTGCAACATGACGTTCCAGACGATTGGAAAATCAGCCATAGCAACGTTTCTGGCATCGGCCAGACAGGGATACGTATTTTTGCCGCTGATATTCATTCTGCCGCAGTTTCTGGGAATCGACGGCGTTGAGCTTTCCCAGCCGCTGGCGGATATCATTGCATTTTTTATCTGTATTCCGTTTATGATCCGGTTTTTCCGGGAGCTTGGTGCGGCACAGGAATGACCGGGCGGGAATTACACAACAGAGTTGTCGCTTTGACAGGAATGGGATATACTATATCCAGACGCCTGAAAGGCTGTAGTTTGAAATGAATCAGGAGGAAGAGATTATTATGGAACACAAAAATGCATGGAGAACGTATTCTGACGAGCAGGTGAAGGAGCTGGAAGCTCTCTGCGGGCGCTACAAAGCATTTCTGGATGCGGGAAAAACAGAGCGCGAGTGTGTGAAGGAAACCGTACGTCTGGCGAAGGCGCAGGGCTATAAGGATCTGAAGGAAGTGATAGCTTCCGGAAAACAGCTCACGGCAGGAGATAAAGTTTACGCAGTATGCATGGAAAAGGCTGTGGCGCTGTTCCACATTGGCACAGAGATGCTGCGGGAAGGCATGAGGATCCTCGGGGCGCACATCGATTCCCCGCGTCTTGACCTGAAGCAGAATCCGCTTTATGAAGATACGGAGATGGTATATCTCGATACGCATTATTACGGCGGCGTTAAGAAATACCAGTGGGTAACGATCCCGCTTGCGATCCATGGAGTTGTAGCGAAAAAGGACGGTACAGTGCAGGAGATCTGCATCGGTGAAAAAGAGGATGATCCGGTGGTATTCGTGTCAGACCTTTTGATCCATCTGGCCGGAGAGCAGCTTGAGAAGAAGGCAAAGGTCGTGATCGAAGGAGAAAATCTGGATATCCTGATCGGCAGCCGTCCGGTGAAGCCGGAGGAAACCGAGGACAAGGATAAAGAAAAGGATGCGGTAAAGGCTAATATCCTGGCTATCCTGAAGGAACAGTACGACATCGAAGAGGATGATTTCCTTTCTGCTGAACTGGAGATCGTACCGGCAAACAAGGCAAGAGACTGCGGACTGGACCGCAGCATGATCATGGCGTACGGTCAGGACGACCGCGTGTGCGCATACACCTCTCTGGAGGCGCAGCTCTGCGTGGAGACACAGCCGTATACGTGCTGCTGCCTGCTGGTTGACAAGGAGGAGATCGGCAGCGTGGGCGCGACCGGTATGCAGTCAAGATTCTTCGAAAATACGGTGGCAGAGCTGATGAACTGTGCAGGACAGTACAACGAGCTGGATCTGCGCCGCTGCCTGAGCAATTGCCGTATGCTCTCATCCGATGTGAGCGCAGCGTATGACCCACTGTTTGCATCATTCTTTGAAAAGAAAAACAGCGCATATTTCGGAAAAGGACTCGTCTTCAACAAGTACACGGGCGCCAGAGGAAAGAGCGGCAGCAACGATGCAAATGCAGAGTACGTTGCGGCTGTCCGTGCAATGCTCGATAAGTATGAGGTAGCCTTCCAGACGGCGGAGCTTGGCAAGGTGGATATCGGAGGCGGCGGAACGATCGCTTATATTTCCGCACTTTACGGTATGCAGGTCATCGACAGCGGTGTTGCCGTGCTCAATATGCATGCTCCGATGGAAGTGACCAGCAAGGCGGACGTGTATGAGGCGTATAAAGGATATCTGGCATTTTTGAAGGAAGCGTAAAACATAAATCAGAAATATGGATCGGAATTCGACAAGAAAACTGAGAAGTATTTTAAAGGCGAATAAAGAAAGCAGCCGATGAGGTAACAAATCGTTACTCGTCGGCTGTTTTTTAGTGCACCCGGCGGGCGCACGTCCTATTTAAGCTCATAATTTTCCCGGCGGGCTGCACGAATGGTATAAACTGACTGCACGAATGGTCACTCGAAACCTGAAAAAATATGGTACAATATATTTGATCTTATCTGGAAGGGGGAAATCGTTTGCGGATTGCCATTTGTGATGATAATGGAAAGGATCAGGAGCAGTTTATCCGTGCCTTACATGGGTGGGACCCCACAAGACGGCCGGAGTGCTACTGCGACGGCACGTCACTGCTTGCGGCGGCGAAGAAGCCGGACCGGGAATATTTTGACATTGTCTTTCTGGATATTTATTTGCCCGGAGAAAGCGGTGTGGATATTGCTCAGAGGCTGCAAAGTATTTCTCCGAAGACAGGAATTGTGTTTGTGACTACCAGCGAAGAACACGCGGTGGATGCGTTTTCCCTTCATGCCCTGCATTATCTGGTCAAACCGGTCACTACGGAGGGCATCGTGGAATGTTTCCGCCGTCTGACCCAGCTTACCAGTAAGAAGCGCCCGGTAATTACCCTGCGCGCGGGACGTGAATTCCATACCGTATATCTGGATGAGATCTGTTATGTGCAAAGCGTACAGCATGTAAAAGAGGTGTTTTTGACAAAGGGGCGGCTGATCCGGATATGGATGTCCCTTGAGGAGCTGGAAGAAAAGCTGAACGAGAATTTTCTGAAATTGAACCGGGGAACCCTTGTTAATATGGAGCAGATCGAGCAGATGAGCGCGGATGCCTGTATTCTGCGGGATGGAACCCGGCTGGGTTTCGCACGAAGAGAATGTGCATCGATCCGTGCTGCCTATGATAACTACCTGTTTACACGCCTTTCGGGGCGTATGGAGATTTACGGGGAGGGATGGGAATGAGCTTTTATCTGCGCCATGCCATAGGTTTTTTTACTCAGATCTATCCCTGTACTCTGTTGTGCTTTTTGCCCTTTTCAAAGGAAAACCTGCGCTTTAGCTGGAAGATGATTTTCGGATGGCTGACCGCGGGGATGCTGCTGCTTTCGGCGTTGTTTCCATTGATACATCCCTCTGAAGGCGGCGTGACACATGACCTGTATATGGTTTTTGCGGTATCGCTGTTCGCATCAGCCTTTTTCTGGCTGCTGCGGGAGACGCTGATTAAAAAAATGCTGGTGATCAATCTTGTGATGTTTTACGCCGTCAGTCTGTACTGGCTGGTTAATCTTGTCCTTCCTTTTTTTAATGGCGGCGACAGCGGTGGGGAGGTTTATGGCCCGAAGGATCTTTTTCTGTGGGTGCCCATTACGGTGATTACGCTGCCCGTGGCGGCGCTGGCGTTCAGGCGCGTTGTGCGGGATTTTATCCGGGAGATCGAGACAAAGAGTATGCGGCGGGAGTTCCTTGTGGTTTGGTTTTCTACTCTGATCTATTTCGGAATGACGATCTATTACAATTCCACAGTGAACTATGCTTCATCAGATTTCTGGCAGTTGTACGGAATTCCTTCTCTGCTGATGTTTCTGGAGCAGTGTCTTGTCTACTGGCTACTGCTGAGGGAGTCAGTGCGGCGCAGACGGGACAGCGATTATCAAAAGACTCTGGAGATCCAGCAGTTTCAATACGAAAATATCACCCGCGAGATGGAAAACGACCGGCGGATGCGGCACGACATGCGCCATTGGCTGGGTGGCCTGAGTGCACTTTT
Organism: uncultured bacterium; assembly: GCA_947071365.1. Lineage (GTDB taxonomy): Bacteria > Bacillota > Clostridia > Lachnospirales > Lachnospiraceae > Choladousia. Next base: position 8,679 of record CAMTFT010000026.1, read on the forward strand.
GGAGCAGAATAAGCCGGAGGAAATGAAAGCGTATCTCGCCGAGGTAATCGATCAGACCGTCAGGGGAGAAAACAGGATCTATTGCCAGAATTCCACCGTCAACGGATTGCTGCAATACTATGTGGGGCTGGCGCGAAACGAGGATATCCGCTGCAGGGTGCAGGCGGATTGCGGTGATCTGACGATTTCTCCTACTGATCTGACCGTGGTTTTCGGCAACGTCATGGAAAATGCCATCCGGGCCTGCCGGGATTTTCCCGAGGGCCGCTATATTACGATTCAGGTGGGGACTTTTGGCGGCTCTATGGTGATTCAGATAGAAAATCCATGTAAGGAGATCCACCCCTCCGGGCGATATCGTCTGGAAGGCGGTTTTCTTCCGGCAGCGGCCTTTTTAAGCCCCCGGGCAGGCGGCGGCTATGGGCTGAGCAGCCTGGAACACACCGCACGGAAGTATGGCGGAGACGCATGGTTTCGGTATGATGAAACGGCAAAGACCTTCACTACCCGCATTCGGATGAACCTTCACCCGGACGTGCTGAAATAAGGCAGGAAAGGCAGGGGAGACAAAGTATGAAAAAGATTAAGATGCAACTATTTGGCAGTTTCCTTCTTGCAAATGAGACGGCAGTTTTAGGGGAAGAGAAGATTTATTCCAACAGGCTGACACGGCTTTTGGCCTACCTTTTGATCTACAGAAATTGCGAGCTGACGCACGGGCAGCTCATCGAGGTTTTTGTGGAGGAGGATTCGAAGAATCCCGAGAACGCACTGAGAAATCTGATGTACCGGGTGCGGAGTGAACTGAAGGTGCTGGGAGATGAAACATTTATCTGTACATTACCCGGAATGTACCGCTGGAACCCGGAAATCGAGGTTGAAACGGATTATGAGCAGTTTGAAAAGCTGTCTGCGAAGCTTCGGGGGACGGAGGACGAAGAGGAGAGAGAAAAGCTTTGCCGGGATATTATTTCCTGCTATAAGGGGAACGTATCGGCAAAGGTCGCAGATGAATCGTGGATCCTTCCCAAGGTGACACGGTATCGGTCTGTCTACATGGATGCCGTGAAAATGCTGTGCCTTCTTCTGGAAAAAAAGGAAAAATGGGATGAGATAGAGATGATCTGCAATCAGGCCCTGCATGTGGATTCTCTGGATGAGGATGTTTACTGCCTGCTGATCAAAAGCCTGCACGGCCAGAAAAAATACGATCTGGCATTGTCTCAGTATGAGACAGCCGGCCGGTTATTCTATGAAGAAATGGGTATCCGTAATCTGGAAAAGCTGAAAGAAGTTTTTCAGAGTATGATAGTGGAAAACGGCAAATATATCACAAATATCAGAAAGATTCTGGAGGAAGTCAGAGAGCAGGATACGCCGTACGGAGTTTTTTTCTGTGATTACCACGTTTTCAGGCAGATATACCGCATGGAAATGAGGCGGGCAGACCGTCTGGGGATAGCGGAATTCATAATACTTCTGACGCTTCGGAATGGCGGCAGGATTCGAACAGCTGCGGATACTGACTCTGAATTGCTTGAAGGGATGGATAAACTGGAACAGTCGATCCGTACGTCTCTTCGGATTGGCGATGTGGCATCGAAGTATAGTCCGACACAGGTCATTGTGCTGCTGCCGACGTGTACATATGAATCCGGGATAAAGGTTGCAAAGCGTATCCAGAAGAATTTCAAAGAAAATATCAGGAAGCAAAAGCTGGAGCTGACGTACGAGCTGGCTGAGCTTTCTGCCCACAGATAATAAGCAGAATATGCCAACAGATAATGAGCAGAACGCCAGCAGATAATGAGCAGAATCCACTTGACAATTTGCGGTTTGCCTGTTATTCTTAGGAAAATTCGATGAAATTGGAACTGAACAGGCGATGACCTGTCTCTTATACACATCTCCGAGCCCACGAGACGGAGCTACATC
>CAMTFT010000027.1 GCA_947071365.1 uncultured bacterium
TGTAGCTCCGTCTCGTGGGCTCGGAGATGTGTATAAGAGACAGGTATAATTGAAAGGCTGTGAAAAAATGATGCCCCCATTTTTTCACAGCCCTTTTTCTTCTTTATATGTAATGCACTTTTATTATTTCGCGTCTCTACAGAAAAGCATCTTAAATACAGTCCGCACAAGCGGCTGAATAAAAAACAACTGGCTGAAAAAAGCAAACGGAAAATTAAAGCAAACCAGCTTCAGCCAATTAGCCAGCAGGGTGAGAATATGAAAGCCCGCGTAATACGGGTAGTAAAACCACGATGCCAAAAAGCTCATCGCAGGACACATCAGCCCAACGGTAGCACAGATGATCGTTGTCTCAAAAATTACCGGATGGGTCTTTCCCGGCTCAAATACATTGCAGGCAAGCCTGAAGGAGCATGGACTTCCCATGATACATTCCAGTCCGAAGGCAAAGCAAAATTCAACCAGTATAACGGCCCAGATGGGTAGCATTCTCCCGAACATATACACCCCGCCCTGGGCGTTGATCGCATGGATCACAGAGTCAGCCCCCGTTACCTGCATCAGAACGGAACCGTTGATTACGTACAGACTGTAAAACACATAGGCGTGTACCGTCACCAGAACGGTCAGGAAAGCAAACACTTTCTTTTGAAATTCATTTTTTGGCATACTTTTTCCTCCTCGTGACACGAAAAAACACAGGCATACCCGCACGTACTATCTGATCATTAAAAACTATGTTCCGTAATCAGATTTACGTGCAGCGCACTACCTGTGTCATCATGTCTGTTCTATATTTTATTTTTTTCAAGAGCCATACTATCACAAAATCCCCGAAAAAGTCAAAGATTTATTTTATGTCGTACACGCTCCTGACTCTCAATCCCCGCAGCTCCCCACGCAGGACTTCCACTACCCTGCTGTCACCGTTCAGGTCAAAATAATTGTCTGACAGCACCAGATCCTCCGATTTGTTCTGTATCTCAACGCTTCTGGCGTACGCTTTGGCGCTTACCGTAAGGTATTTTCCCTGCGCGCTCCAGGTTATCTTCGGATCCTCGTATCTGAAATATTTCGGATAGGAGAATATGACGCTTCCCTCCGAGATCCTTTCGCCGTTCTCCCACGCTTCGTAGCTGACATACTGTGTGAATACATCCACCTCTGGCAGCTCCACTTTATCCAGCCACACGCTGCTCAGTGCAGGAACGGAAACATTTTCCTCGTGGCTCTGCAGCGGATCGCCCTTTGCATTTCGAAGATACCACTTTACCTGTATCTGTCTTTCTTCCAGCGTTTCATTCGCCACATTCAGCCGAATCGATTTCTCAAATGTAAAGTGCTGGCGATTCATATTTGCTTCCTGCGTCATCCAGCTCTCCTCCTCGCAGGAAATCATTACCGGCGCAAAAAATCTTTTTGCGTAATAATGCAGCGCCTTCCAGCGGCCGCAGTAATCGATGGAGGACCAGGAGACCACCGGCCAGCAGTCGTTAAGCTGCCAGTAGACCGCACCCATACACCTGCCCCGGTTCCGCCTGAAATGCTCCACTCCATACCGGATGGCATCGGCCTGCAACAGTTGTGAAGCGTACAGCACCGTCTCAAAATCCCCCGGGTAGCGGTACGTCTGCTGAAGATAATTCATGATCTTGCCGTTTGCGCCGTAATTCCGCTGATGCTTCTCCATAACATAAGAGAAGATATTCCAGTCATCAGGGTCGTCCGTAAATGTCTCTATTGTCTTTTTACATGGGAAGGACTGGAAGCCGAACTCTGACGCATACCGGAAAAAATGCTTCCGGTACTCAGAGAACGGCCGGTTTCCGTGCCATACCTTCCAGTAATGGACATCTCCCCGGTTCGGGTCGTTCGGGTTGTCGAAGGAGCCTCCTGAGGAAGGGCTGGCCGGCCAGTAGAATGTCTGCGGATCGTACTTTGCCAGCACCTCCGGGATGATCCTTTCATACATGAGCAGGTAATCCCGAACCTCGGTGGGCTTCGTCACCCAGCACCGCTCATCCACAAACATTTCCATCTCATTGTTTCCGCACCACAGTCCAAGGGACGCGTGGTGGCGCAGCCGCTTGATATTGTCCACGAATTCCTGCCGGATGTTCGCCTCAAATTCCGGTGTCAGCTCATACACAGAGCAGGCAAACATAAAATCCTGCCATACGGCAAGGCCCAGCTCATCACAGATATCATAGAACCAGTCGTCCGGGTAAAATCCGCCTCCCCACACCCGGATCACATTGTAATTTGCCAGCTTGCAGTCCATCAGAAGCTGCCGTGTCCTCTCCCGGCTTCTGCGTCCCAGCAGATGATCCTCCGGGATATAGTCTGCTCCCATGGCAAAAAACGGTTTTCCGTTTATCACGTGTGCAAAGCTCTCTCCCCACTCGTCCTTTTTGCGCTCCATATCCAAGGTGCGCAGTCCGATCCTCCGCTCCCACACATCAATGATCTCTTCACCACGCAGAAGAACGGCCTTCACCTGATATAAGGGCTGCTCCCCCAGCCCGTTTACCCACCAAAGATGGGGATTTTCAATCGTGATGCGGCCTCTGTCCCCGGCAGGAAGAGATGTCGTATATACCTCACCTTTCCCGGAGAGTGCTGCCGTATTCTTTTCTCCCTTCGGACTGAGCAGTGTCGTGTACGTTTCCCCCTCCGGTGAAGTCACTGTGACCTGCACCCGGAAATCCGCCCCCGACCCACAATGTGCTGCTCCCGCACTCTCTCCAAAAATATATCGCGTCTCAGTATTCTGCCTGCTTCCGCATTCTGCTTCTGCACTCCCTCCAAAAATATACCGCGTCTCAGTATTCTGCCTGCTCCCGCGCTCTTCTTCCTCACCTTCCCCCAAAATACACTCCGCCTCAAAATCCAGCACACACTTCCCCGCTTCATGCGTCTGCCGGACATAAACACTGTCGATCCTTCCGCACTTCACCAGGCACAGCGCTACAGGGCGGAATATTCCGGCATCCGGCAGATGGGCGCCCCAGTCCCAGCCGAACATATAATGTGCCTTTCTCAAATGCATGAAGCCCTCATACGTATCATCATTCCCGATATTCCCGTATTTCCGGTACGCTTCAGCGATATACCGGAGAGGAGAGCGGAATACGACGCGCAGCACATTCTCTTCGTCGGTTCGAAGCAGAGAACGAACCTCGTACTCCCAGATCCGGTGCATGTTCAGCGGTTTTCCGAGAAGTGTTCCGTTCAGATAAACCTCGGCAACGGTGTCCAGTCCCTCAAACCGCAGGATCGCGCCGGAATATTCCTCCACATTCTTTTCAAAAAATGTACATTCGTACTCGTAATCTTCCTCCATCAGTGCGCAGATACTGTCTTCATTATCCTTCCAGAACGGGTCTGCCATTTTATGGTTTCTCAAAAGATCCGTATACACCGTTCCCGGAACTACGGCCTCCTGCCACTCTTCCTCTCCTATCCGCCGCATTTTCCAGTTATCATGCAGTTTCCTTACCTTCATAAATTCCTCCTGTCAAGAACCTGCGCCTGATGGGCGTACCCGCTATATCACACCCACAGCGCTTCATCGAACGAGAGACGGTGATTGACCGCCGTCAGTCGCACTACCGTTAAAAGAGGATGCAGCCAAACGCCTACATCCCCTTCTTTTTTATATCCCTATCTTACTTCGTTCCCTTCCATTCGTCAATCTGAGATTGCATCTCATCGATGACATCCTGAACACCTGTAGCCTCCAGCTTCTTCATAAGCTGCGGCAGATATTCATCCGGGTCTACGCTTCCTGTGTACAGAGATTTTCCGAACTCGTCCAGAACGTTTCTGAAGCCTGCCACCTGTGTGCTTACCGGGTCCAGATTGAAGTCGAATCCGAAGGACGGAGCTTCCTCAGAAGCATCGTTGAATGCCTTGAAGGTCGCCCACTTATCAAGCGGCTCGTTGTCCAGCACGTACGTATTGAACAGTCCGCCCTGTACCCAGTACGGTACGGAGTAATCCTTCTTTGCCGTCTCGTTCAGCTTGATCTTGAAGTCATAAACGTAATCTTTTCCTTCCGCTGCCTTTACTTCCTCTGCGTCCGGCTCCGCCTTATCCCAGTGAACACCTTCGATACCGTAGTTCAGCAGGTTTCTCAGGTACTCGTCTGTGTTGATCAGGTTCAGAAGCTCCATCGCCTTTTCCGGATGCTTGGAGTTCTTGTTGATAGCGGTCAGAGCACCTCTGGCGGAAGCATTTGTGACCTGTGTATCCATGATCTGAGTAGCGACTACCTCGTATCCCAGATCCTTGCCCCAGATCAGCTCTGCGTATGGCTGTCCGTCGCCCTTCGTTACGAAACGCTTTACGGACTTGTCATCTGATGCCGTTGCCGCATCCTTGTTGATGTAGCCTGCCAGATAGTATTTACGCATGGTCTTCAGTGTGGACTGCATTTTTTCTGTTTCAAATACGTTCTTTACTGTCAATCCTTCATCACCGTACTCGATGCCCACCGGATCCTGGATCTTGTCCATATAAGTCGGAGCTGTGTAATCCTTTGTCAGGTACATCGGAACTACATCCGGCTCCTTCTCCTTGATCAGCTCAAGCCACGGCTCCAGATCCTCCAGAGAATGAAGATCTTCATACGGAACATCATATTTGTCTACGTACTCCTTTGTGAATACCCACATCGGGCAGCTTCCGATCTCCTTTTCGCTCGGCACGCCGTATGTCTTTCCGCCTACCATAGCGGCTTTCCAGAAACGGCTGTCGATCTTTTCATACATTTCCTTGCCCTGCTTGGCCAAAAGGTCATCCAGCTCGAGGAAAGCTCCCTTCTGTGCATTCTGAAGGTAGTCGTTTGCCCAGGAACATGTGAAGCACATATCCCATTCGTCTCCCGTGTTGATCACGACCTGCATCTTCTGGTTGTAATCGCCCCAGCCTACCTTTACGAGGTTCAGCTTAACGCCGATCTTTTCAGAAGTATACTTGTTTACCTCTTCCAGTACCTTATCATCATCGGCCTGGGAATCTCCCACCTGATACCAGGTAAGCTCTACGACTTCCTGACCGTTCTCATTCTTCGTTTCTTTGCTGCCGCATCCCGTCAGCGCGCCTGCTGCCAGGGCTGCCGCCAGTCCAAGGGCTGTCATTTTTTTGAATTTCATACAAATCCTCCTTAAACATTCACTGTTTATTTTTTATTCTTTTACCGCGCCAATGGTCAGACCATTTACGAAATATCTCTGGAAGAACGGATATGCAAAGATGATCGGCAGTGTGGAGATTACAACGATCGCCATCTTGATCGTCTCCTTCGGCAGGTTTGCCGCCGCCTGAATACCGTCCACTCCCATCATGGCCTTGTTGCTTGCCAGCCAGTCCATGGAGCTTTCAATCTGAATCAGCAGATACTGAAGCGGGATCCACTTCTTGTCATCCATATACATCATGGCATTGAACCAGTCGTTCCAGTAGCCCAGAGTCAGGAACAGGCCGATCGTTGCCAGACCCGGCATAGCCATCGGGATAACGATCTTGAAGAACAGCCGCCATTCCGAAGCGCCGTCGATCTTCGCTGACTCTACGACCGCATCCGGGATACTCGTCTTGAAAAACGTCCTCAGCACGATGATATTGTAGGAATTCAGACAGAGGGGCAGGATCAGCGCCCATATCGTATTTTTCAGCATCAGCACCTTCGTTACGATCAGGTAATTCGCGATCATACCACCGGAAAACAGCATCGGTACCGTGATGACCTTTGTAAAGAAGGAACGGAATGCATACGTCTTTCGCGAAAGCGCATACGCGTACGTACCGGTGAGAAGCAGTCCCAGGACAGTTCCCGTTATCGTTACAAGGATCGTAACACCGTAGCTTCGTATGATATTGTCCCCCGCATCAACAATATACCTGTATGCATAAAGGCTCCATTTTTCCGGTATGAACCGGTATCCGTTCATGACCAGGCTCTGCTCGTCGGTCAGGGAGATAATGATTACAAAGATAAAGGGAATCACGCTCATAAAAGCCAGAATCGCCAAAATAGCATTGAACAGCACGTTGGTCGGCTTCTTTATCATATTGTAGGCGCACTGCGCTTCTTCCATCTTTTTTAATTTTTTGGCCGCGGAGCGCTCCTTTAAATTCAGCAATGACATAGCTGTACTTACCTCCTTTCCTAAAACAGTGCGTTTTCGCTGTCAACCTTGGATACGATCTTGTTTGCGATCATGATCAATACAAATCCGACGGTTGACTGGAACAATGCTGCTGCAGAACTCATACCGATCTCTCCGTTCGTCTTAAGCGCACGGAAAATGTATGTATCGAGAACGTTCGTTACCGGATACAGCGGGCCGGAATCTTTCGGAAGCTGATAGAACAATCCGAAATCGGCCTTGAAAATTCCACCGATCGACATGATCAGCAGTATCGTGATGACCGGTTTTAAGAGCGGCAGGGTAATGTACTTGATCTGCTGCCATTTCGTAGCTCCGTCCAGTACCGCCGCCTCGTAATACGTCTTGTTGATTCCGCAGATGGAAGCAAGGTAAACAACGGTATTATATCCCACACCTTTCCACTGGCTCATAAAAATTATGATGAACGGCCAGAATTTCTTCTCCGTATACCAGGAAACTCCGTCATGTCCGAACTGCTGCAGAATTGTATTGAAATAACCTTTTTCCGGGTTCAGGAATGCAAATACACAGTAGCTGACTACGACCCAGGAAAGGAAATACGGCAGGAACATGGAACTCTGATAGATCTTCACCATTCCTTTGTTTCTCAGCTCGTTCAGCAGAAGGGCCACAATGACCGGAAGAACGATACCCAGAATGATAAATACCACGTTATACAGAACGGTATTTCTCAGTATGATCCAGGCATCTCCGCTGCTGAACAGGAATTTGAAATTGTCAAACCACACAAATTCACTGGAAATAAGACTCTGAAAAAAGTTTCCTGATAAACGGTATTTCTTAAATGCTACCAGGATACCAAACAGGGGCAGATAGGCAAACAGAAGAAACCAGACAGCGCCCGGAAAGCTCAATATAAGCAATTCCTTGTTGGTCTTCAGCCGTGTAAAAAACCCTGGCTGCTTCGCCTTTTTGTCACTCATCACTTCATAACCTCCTTCTCTTTTGCACTATGACTAACTGCAACTGCCGGCCTGTTTCTGTTATGTCTGTGCGTATCATGTAGTTATACTATACCCGAAGAGGTGGACAAATCCTAGTCGAAAACTTTCAGTTTTTCTGCACAAATTCCAGTGCGATTTTTCCAGAAACTGGACAAATCCTACATATCCTTCTCAAAAAAAACTGAAATTTTTCCACTCTTCCCCGCGGAGCGTTTTTGTGTCACAGGAGATGAAGTTTTCTATGACACATAAAAAGAGGCTGCTGCAGCCTCTTAATATTTTTTCATATTGCGCAGCGACGCCGGAGAGACTCCGTAACACTGCTTGAATTTCCGGTAAAAATAACTCGTATCGAGGTATCCGACCTCTCGTGCAATATCGTTCATCTTCATGTTCGTATTCAGGATCAGATCCTTGGCGATCCCGTTCTTGATATTGCTCAGGTACTGGGCGAAGGAGCAGCCCACCTCCTTCTGGAATATCTGTCCCAGATATGAGGCGTTCATATGGTACTTGTAGGAAAGCGTCTTTAAATTCATGTCCTCCCTGTAATTCTTCTGTACCTCCGCCATGATCTGCTTCACCACCGGCGTATACTGGGAATCCTCCTCATGCAGGTGGGTAATGATCTCAGCGATCTCCGAGATAAAAATAGCCTTCAGGCCGAAAATATCATCCGCCTGATAGATCTTTTCGATCATCTCCGACAGATCCTGAAGATTTCTGGACTGTGCCAGCTTGTATTCCACCTTGATATCCTGCAGCATGATCGCCATCTTCAGCGCAAGCTGATACATTACCTCCACGTTCACCTCGGATTTCAGGTTGTTGATAAACAGATCCTCGATATAGCCCAACGCACCGTCCCTGTCTTTTTTCAGGATCATCTTTCGAAGCAGCGTCTCATCGATCACAATATCCTGAGATGTTCTGTTGCTGATATAGCTTTCCGTAATACAGCTTCCGTATCCCTCCAGTATCCTGTATTTCTGCAGCTTTGATATCGTCTTGTAGCAGGATGGAAGCTCCTCATACGTTTCTATCATCGGACTGACGGTAAAAAAGCTCATGATCCCGTACGTGCTCTCAAGCATGTCCTGAAAATCACCGAACATACGGACTGTCTCCGGATCGCTGCCCTCCGGCTCTACGTAATGAAGCAAAAACAGTGTATCCGGCGACAGATAGACGGCCTTGATCTTCTGCGGCAGTTTTTGCAGCTCTATCAGCACATCGCTGACTCCCTCGCTGTTTTCCAGCGTTCCCGTATCGATCTTCATGATGGCGGCGCACACCTTCTCTCCTGGAGCAAGCCCCGGCAGCATCCGGCAGAATTCCGCCTCTTCCTCCCTGCCCAGCTTTCCCCTCAAAAACCGGTGCCAGCCCAGCTTATCCTCCATATCCCCGGTCTGCTGGCGCTCGATCTCATCGAAATGGGCAGCGGCGCTGCAAAGCGCCTGTTTTAGCTGCTCCTCATTGATAGGCTTCAGAATATATTCCTCCACGTCCAGCTTCAGAGCAGCCCTGGCATACTCAAATTCCTCATAGCCGGACAGGATCAGGCATCTCGTCTTCGGACTTATCTTCCGTATCTCCTCCACGAGCTCCAGGCCGTTCATCAGCGGCATCTCCACGTCCGTCACCACGATATCCACCGGGTTCCTGCGGAACATTTCCAGCGCTTCCTGTCCATTGTGGGCCATGCTGACCACTTCCATGGATATTTCTTCCCAATCAATAATGCAGCGGATTCCCTGAAGAATGAATTCCTCATCCTCAACCAACATCACCGTTTTCATAACTTTCCCCTTCTGTCTTTATCGTAAGCACTACCTGCAGACCTCCGGTCTTCACTGCCTCCATATAAATGCCATACTGCTCTCCATAGACCGCCTTGATCCTTCTGTTTACATTGAAAATTCCGATGGATTCCTTTTTATCCTCCGGCTTTCTGTTTTCCTTCAGTTCCCGGTTCTTCTGTGCCAGCTTCTCCGGCTCCATTCCGCAGCCGTTATCCCGCACATACAGATACAGCGTATCTCCCTTTCGCTCGGCACGGATCCGCACCGTATTGTCATTACGGTCCCTCTGTATTCCGTGCACAAAATAATTCTCAACGATGGGCTGAAGCACGAACTTGATGATGGGGAGCTCCAAAAGCTCCGCCGGACATTCCACCTCCGAATGGAAGGTGCCCTGATAGCGGTACTCAAACAGTTCCATATACTGCTTGCAGTAGTCCATTTCCTGCCCCAGCGTGATGACGTCCGCCTCCTTAAGCTGGCTTCGAAACAGCACCACCATGCTGTACAGCATCTTTCCCACTTCCCGGTCTCCGTTGCAGATCGCCTTCATGCGGATCGCTTCCAGCGTATTATAGAGAAAATGCGGGTTGATCTGGCTTTGAAGCGCCTGCATCTGCGCATTTTTCCGTTCGATCTCTTCCAGATAGCTCTTCTCGATATACAGCTCCAGCTTTTCACACATGTCGTTGAAATTACCGGCGATCATATCCAGCTCGTCTTCTTTTTTCCTCGTGGTAAGCCGTACCTTGAAATCTCCCGTAGTGACCTGGTTCATGGCCCCTAAAATAGCGTCCACCCGGCCCGTCAGCCGCTTCACGTAATAATCAATGGAGACGATGCCGATGACGACGGCCAGCACCCCCGCCGCCAGAATCGCCAGAAGCCTTGGCAGGGGCATCCTGGCCGCAGACCGCCTGTCCATATACGTGTATATCTGGTATTCACCCGCAAGCTCCTTGCAGATGAGATACTGCTCCTTCTCCCGAAAAAGCTCTGCCGCTTCTTTCTCCGGCTCCTGATATACAACGACATCATCACCACAGAGGATAATCATTCCCGCATCGGAATTGGAGTTCTGGATCTTCCTCAGCGCACTCTCCCCCTCAAACGTAAAAAGGATACAGCCCGATGACTCCATCGTGAGCGGATTGCGCACTTCCTTCTGATACACCAGCTTTCCGCCATCTGACAGCGCATTATGCTCCATCAGTGCCAGTCTCGGTCTGCCGTTCTTTCCGGGATACACGCTCTTATCGGGGAAACATTCCGTCAGGTCAAACGTACTGTAGCTGATCAGCTCTATTTTTTCCAGTCTCCGGTACGCTTCAAAGCTCTCATTGATAAAGCTGAAGATCCCCTTGTAGACCAGCTCATCCGATGCAGCGTAGCGGTCCAGAGAATACTTCTGATATTCCTCCGGCTCCAGCTCAAAGTACGCCAGCAGATCCTCCAGCTCCGCCCCGGAACGGTACAGATCCTTATGTATGGAGTCCGCCACCTCACCGGCCTCCTCAATATACCCGCAGGATTCCGCACAGATTCTCTCAATATCTCTTTCATTCGATTCCAGAAGCCTGTTTCGTGAGACGGAGATAAAATCTGTCTCTTATACACATCTGACGCTGCCGACGACTTAATAGGTGTA
>CAMTFT010000028.1 GCA_947071365.1 uncultured bacterium
CCCGACGGTACTTAGCGGGCGTATTTTGCCCGCTTACGTACCGCTTCGTGGAACTGCTAAGCGCAAGCGGTCCCTGTACGAACGATTCATTGGATTCGGCGTCCGGATAATATATCGTTGTCCTGGCAATATATCATCGTCCGGATGACATATAGTTACCGTCTTCTTACTCCGACCACGTATTCCTCGCAAACAAAATCAACAGCGGGAATATCTCCAACCTCCCTGCCAGCATATCAAACGTCAGCACCAGCTTCGAAAAGTCAGAAAACATTCCGAAATTCTGCGTCGGCCCTACCATGGAAAGTCCGGGGCCGATATTGTTGATGGTCGCTGCAACGGCAGTAAAGTTCGTTGCAAAATCAAAATTATCCAGCGAGATCAGGAGCACTGAGCCCGCAAAAATAAACAGATACGATACCAGAAATACGTTAACGGAACGTACGACAGCATGCTCCACGATTCTTCCGTCCATCTTCAGCTTTCTGATATTATGCGGATGCACGATGACATCCAGCTCCTTTATGATGGACTTGAACAGGATCACGATACGAGATACCTTGATACCGCCTCCCGTACTTCCGGCACACGCGCCGATGAACATCAGCATTACCAGTATCGTTTTGGAGAAGGAGGGCCACAGATCAAAGTCCTTCGTCGCAAATCCTGTTGTCGTGATGATCGACCCTACCTGGAATGCCGCGTGGTGGAACGCCTGGAATACATTCGGGAACATACTGGAAATATTGATCGTGATCAGAATGATCGCAGCCAGTATGATACCGAGGTACGTCCGCACCTCCGAGGACTTCACAGCCTCTCCCACTCTCCTTTTCAGCAGCAGATAATAGACATTAAAATTAATGCCGAACAGAATCATGAACACCGTCACCACTCCCTGAAGATACATCGAGTAGCTGCCGATGCTGTCATTTTTGACACCAAAACCTCCTGTACCGGCAGTACCGAACATCGTCGTAAGCGCGTCGAAGGCCGGCATTCCGCCAATCAGCAAAAATATAAGCTGCAGCACGGAAAGTCCGAGGTACATCTTATAAAGCAGCATAGCCGTGCTTTTTACCTTTGGCACCAGCTTGCCGACGGAAGGGCCGGGGCTTTCCGCCTTCATCAGGTACATGCTGCTGCCGCCCGTCAGAGGCAGGATCGCCATGACAAACACCAGCACGCCCATTCCGCCGATCCAGTGCGTAAAGCTCCTCCAGAACAGCAGACAGTGAGGCATCGACTCCACCTCCGGCAGGATACTTGATCCCGTCGTCGTAAAGCCCGAGACTACCTCGAATAATGCGTCAATATACGAGGGAATGCTTCCCGCGATCACAAACGGAAGCGCCCCGAAGGCACTGAGCACGATCCAGCACAGCGCTACGGCCACAAAGCCCTCCCTGGCGTACATGGATTTGCTTTTTATTTTACTTCTCGTCAGCAATATGCCGGCAAGCAGGCACAGCGCTATCGTCAGCAACAACGAAAAACCTGCCTTTTCCCGGTATATAACAGCCACCACACAGGCCGGAGCCATAAATATGGCTTCAAAATTCAATACCCATCCAATGATATATGTAATAATCCTGTAATTCATCTTCTGCGCCCTACTTTGCCAAAATATCTTCTATATCTCCCAGGCCCCTTTGCTGTGTCGTGATCACAACACTGTCGCCTACCATGATCTTATCAGAACCACGCGGAATAATAATCTTTCCCCTGCGGCTGATACACGCCACCAGAATACCCTTCTTGATCTTCAGCTCCTGCAGCGGTACGTCCGTCACCTTCGACTTTCTGCGGATGATAAACTCCAGCGCCTCCGCTTTGCCGCCGATGATCTTGTGCAGCGTTTCCACGTTGCTTCCGAGAGAATTTTTCATGGAGCGGACGTACTGTATGATATGCTCTGCCGTAACGTTCTTCGGATGGATGACCGTGTCAAGATCAAGCTCCTTGATGACCTCGTCGAAAGCGATACGGTTGATTTTCGTAATCAGCTTCTTGTCCCCCGTCTTGCGGGCATACAGGGAAAGCAGGATATTCTCCTCATCAATATTCGTCAGCGCTGCGAAGCTTTCATACCGGGTGATGCCCTCCTCCAGCAAAAGATCCTTATCCGTGCCGTCGCCGTAGACCACCGTCGCCTTCGGCAACAGATCGCAGAGCTGTTCACACCGCTTCATATTCTTTTCTACAAGCTTGACCTTTACGCCGCTGTTCAGCATCATTTTTGTGAGATAATACGCGATCGGGCTTCCGCCTACGATCATAAGGCTCCTCACCTGATTCGTGACGATTCCGACCTGGCGGAAGAACTCATTTGCATCGTTTACACCGCCCACCACGGATACAAGGTCTCTGGCCTGAAGCACACAGTTACCGTCCGGGATGATGACTTCCTCGCCCCGCTCCACCGTACAGATCAGGATATTGCCCCGCATCTTTGCGGACAGATTCGCAAGCTGCATGTTGTTGAGAACCGACTTCTCCGGTACCCGGAACTTCATCAGATGTACCTTGTTCTTTGCAAAGGAATTGACCTCGATCGCTGACGGGAACTGCAGTACCTTCGCGATCTCTCCGGCTGCAGCAAGCTCCGGATTGATAACCATGGCAAGCCCCAGCTCTTCTTTGATAAAGCCAAGTTCCATGCTGTATTCAGGGTTGCGGACTCTGGCAATCGTATGGCAGTTTCCGGCTTTTTTCGCGATCAGGCAGCAAAGCAGGTTCAGCTCATCCGAGCCTGTAACCGCTATCAGCAGATCCGCCGCCTCGATTCCGGCCTCCATCTGCGTAGAATAGCTTGCGCCGTTCCCTACGACTCCCATCAGGTCGTACTGGCTGGAAATCTCCTGTATGATATCCTCGCGGTTGTCAATCACCGTAATGTCGTTGTCTTCTCCGCTCAGCTCGATTGCCAGGGACTGTCCGACCTTACCGAGACCTACAATAATAATCTTCATAACGTGACGCTCTCCTCTGAAAGTATTTCATTTTATCGATTAAAACTCTTTTGCAAGTTTGCCGAATTCCGGCAGTGAATTCATGATCGTCTCATAGGAAACACAGTATGCAAGACGCACGTAACCGGGACACGCAAAAGAAGAGCCCGGCACCATCAGGATATGGTATTTCTTAGCAGCATTCACAAACTGCATCTCGTCCGCCACCGGGGATTTCACCCAGAGATAAAATGCTCCCTCCGGCTTTACGCACGTAAACCCGCACTTTGTCAGCCCTTCATACAGCGCTTTGCGGTTCCTGTCATAATATTCCAGATTCACCTTCGCATCCACACATTTTGCCACTGCTAACTGGATCAGTGACGGTGCATTGACGCATCCGCTGATGCGGTTGGCTATCGTAGCCGCTGTAATGGTATTTTCACTGTCCTCCAGCTCATCCGGAATGATCACGTAACCGATACGCTCTCCCGGCAATGACAGCGATTTGCTGTAGGAATACACCACCATCGTGTTATCGTAATACTTTGTAACAAAGGGAACCTCTGCCCCGTCAAAGGCCAGCTCCCGGTACGGCTCGTCGGAGATCAAATAGATCGCATGACCGTACTCCTTCTGCTTCTCCTCCATGACCGCTGCAAGCTGCCGGATCGTCTCCTCGGAATACACAACGCCGGTGGGATTGTGCGGGTTATTGATGATGACCGCCTTCGTCTTCGGTGACAGCTTTTCCGAAAAATCGCTGAGGTTTAACTGAAACGTATCCGTATCCGGCTCCACCTGCACCAGCACGCCGTCATAATTGCGGATATAGGAGCCGTACTCCAGGAAATACGGAGCAAAGACAATGACCTCTTCGCCCGGATCCACCAGTGTTTTGAGGCACACGTTGAGACCGCTGCCCGCGCCCACTGTCATGATCAAATTGTTCTCTGAAAATCCCGTCCCGAACTGCTCGTTCAGATTGTCAGCGATCGCTTTCCTGACATGGGGAAAACCTGCATTACTCATATACCCGTGTACGAACACCGGGTCTTCTTCATCCAGAATCTCCTTTATGGATTCCTTTATCTTCTCCGGGGCCGGCACGTTCGGATTGCCCAGGCTGAAATCATAGACCTTATCCGCCCCAAACTCGGCTGCCATCCGTTTGCCCTCCTCGAACATTGCACGGATCGCAGAATTGTTCTGCAGGTACGGCCTCATTTTCTCTGCTATCATTTATTATACTTCCTTCCTTTTTTGATCCGGGCAATCCGGTACAGAAATATCTCAGAGCGAATATCCCTGCACGTTCTCCTCTGAGATATTTCTGTACCTATACTGCCCCTGGATGATATATCACTCCACATGCTCAAATGGGAACACGAACTGCGTCAGATGGAACCTGTCGCGCAGCCCCAGCAGCTCTTTTTGTACGGCTTCTCCCACCGGCACTCCCTTATCCTTACGGAATTGCCAGATCTCGTATTCCTTCTCGCCTGCCGTATAGATCCTGTCGCATCCCGGCGCCTTTTCGGAACCGCGCAGCTCCCGCAGGATATCCCCGGCAGTCTTCTTAAAGGAATCTGCTCCCATAAATGCTTCTGTATCGATTGCAATAAAGAAATGCCCCAGCGGATACGGAATCTTATTGCCCTGCTCATCCAGACCGCTCAGCATGCGCAGAAAGCTTCCCGCCTGCAGCGCAGCCGAGAGGATCTCCACCACGGTGGCGTAGCCGTAGCCCTTATATCCGCCCAGCTCTTCCCCGATGCCGCCCAGCGGAGCCAGCGCCGCGCGCTTTTCGTTCAGCGCCTTCAGAATATCCACACTGTCTGTCATAGGCTTTCCATCCCGGCCGATGACCATGCCTGCCGGCGTATCCTTGCCGCTTCTCGCGTAATACTCGATCTTGCCACGCTGGGAGATCGAGGTGGCGCAGTCCAGCACAAAGGGGAATTCCTCATCCGTCGGAAGTCCGAAGGTGATGGGGTTCGTCCCCAGCATATTTTCCACTCCGAATGTCGGAGCGATGGACGGCCGGGCGTTCGTTCCCGTGATACCGATCATATTATTATGCGTCGCCATCGTAGCATAATAGCCGGCAATCCCGTAATGCGTGGAATTGCGCACCGCCACCATACCCATTCCATATTTCTTTGCCTTGTCAATGGCCATCTGCATCGATTTTGTACCGACCACCATTCCCATACCGTTATGTCCGTCCACAACAGCAGTGGTGGCCGTCTCCCGGACTACCTCAAACTCCGTCACCGGATTTAAGATTCCAGCGTCGATCCGGTCAATATAGATCGGTTTAAAACGGTTGCAGCCGTGGCTCTCAATGCCCCGGCGGTCACTTTCCAACAGTACCTCCGTACAAACGAGGGCATCCTCCTTCGGAACGCCCACCTTCTGAAATACCTCGACCATAAAATCCCGCATCATGCTCCACGGCACAAAAGGTCTTGTCTCCTGCATACTTTTCCCTCCAAATACATTACTGCAAATCTGTTTCTCTAAAAGCCGGGTCACATTGCCCGGACAGACGGTCTTCTATTTGCAAAGCTCCGCAACGACCTGATTGATCACCTTGCCGTCCGCCTTGCCTTTCAGCTCTCCCATCACAGCCTTCATAATCTGTCCCTTATTCTTCGTGGCGAGCACTTCCGCAAATTTTTCCTCCAGAATCGCTTTGATCTCATCAGCAGAAAGCAGCTTCGGCGCATACTCTGAGATCACATCATAACGGAACTGATACTCCGCCTTCAGATCCTCTCTGGAATCCGGGCAGGTGTCGATCTGTTCCTTTACCGTCTTCATCTCCTTTAAAATCACGCGGTCAGCCAGTTCTTCCGGAATATTGTCACGGCAGCCCTCGTCGATCGCTACCTTCTTTATCGCAGAGATCAGGGAAGAGATCGCCTCTTTTCTCGGCTTGTCCTTCGCCTTCATTGCTGCTACCATATCTTTTCTCAATAATTCGATATCCATTTTATTTCCTCCTTACATACAACTACAGAAATTATTACAAATATCTCTGAAAAATGCAAGAGTTATTTGGCGCGCTGAAAAAGACATGCACGGCATTCGCCCCGCGCATGTCTTTTGAAAGTCGTTTCTTTTTTTACGTCAGAAAATCCTTCAGCCGCTTGCTTCTGGACGGGTGGCGCAGCTTGCGAAGCGCCTTCGCCTCGATCTGACGGATACGCTCACGGGTAACGTTGAATTCCTTCCCGACCTCCTCAAGTGTCCTGGCTCTTCCGTCCTCCAGTCCGAAACGCAGACGGACTACCTGGCGCTCACGGTCTGTCAGAGACTCCAGCGCGGTGCTAAGCTCCGCCCGCAGCATGGAAAATGCAGCGGAATCCGCCGGTGAAAGCGCCGTATCATCCTCTATGAAGTCTCCCAGATGGGAATCATCCTCCTCACCGATCGGTGTATCAAGGGATACCGGGTCTCTCGATATCTTCAGTACCTCCCGGACACGGCTGACCGGAACATTGAGCCGATCCGCCACCTCCTCCGGGGTGGGCTCCCGTCCCAGCTCCTGCAGCAGCGTTCTCGTCATACGAAGCGTCTTGTTGATCGTCTCCACCATATGTACCGGAACACGGATCGTCCTGCCCGTATCCGCGATGCCCCGCGTGATCGCCTGGCGGATCCACCAGGTCGCATACGTACTGAACTTGTATCCCTTCGTATAGTCAAACTTATCAACGGCCTTCATCAGGCCCATATTTCCCTCCTGGATCAGATCCAGGAACGGCATACCTCTTCCTACGTACTTTTTCGCAATGCTGACAACGAGACGCAGATTGGCTTCTGTCAACGCCTTTTTGGCCTCTTCATCGCCCTGCTCCACACGCTTTGCCAGCTCTACTTCCTCATCTCCCGACAGAAGCGGAACATTGCCGATCTCCTTTAAGTACATACGAACCGGGTCTTCTGTGCTGACCCCCTCCAGTACGTCCACATCGTTGATCAGTTCTATCTCCTCATTGTCGGACAACAGTATATCTTCTTCGGATTCCAGCAACATATCATCTGAAGCGTCCTCCGGGGACTTCACCTGCAGAATATCGATGCGATTTTTCTCCAGATACTCCAAAATCATGTCCATCTTATCTTCTGTCAGTTCAATTCCGGTAAAGGCATTCAGAATCTCATCATACTCCAGTGTATTTTTCTTTGTCTTCGCCAACGCCTTCAGGTTTTCCAGAGTCTTTAAAAACTGTTCCTGTGCTTCATTCATCAATGCTCTCTCCTCATCACTTTCGTTCTTCCTAACATAACATTTTTGTCAAACGCTGTCAACGCCTTCGCCAAAATTGTCAATAGAATCCCTTCTGTGTCATAATTTCCCTATTTACATGTAATCTGAGGTGTCACATTCCGCAGTGAAATCACCGGTCCTCCCGTATGCTCGATATACTCTCTCGTAATTCTTACGCTGCCGATATTTTCATCCTTCGGTATCTCATACATGATATCCAGCATAAATTCTTCGATGATCGCCCGCAGTGCCCGGGCCCCCGTTTTCTTTTCCAATGCCTTTTCCGCAATCGCCTCCAGTGCTCCCTCGTCCATCGTCAGCTCTACCTCATCCAGGGCCAGCAGCTTCTGATACTGCTTGATGATCGCATTGCGCGGCTCCTGCAGGATACGGATCAGCATATCCTTCGTCAGCGCCCGCAGGGAGAAGATGATCGGAAGCCTGCCGATAAATTCAGGTATCATACCGAAATTACGCAGATCCTCCACCGTCACCTTCGTGAGCAGATCGGGATCAGCATCATACTTATCCCGCAGATCGCCCATAAATCCGATCGCCGCCTGCTTGTTCAGCCGCTCCTTGATGATATCCTCCAGCCCCGGAAAAGCGCCGCCGCAGATGAACAGGATATTTTTTGTATTTACAGTCGTCATTGGTACCATGGCATTCTTGCTGGCGGCCCCCACCGGCACCTCCACCTCGCTGCCCTCCAACAGCTTCAGCATCCCCTGCTGCACGGCCTCTCCGCTGACATCCCTCTGGTTCGCATTCCGCTTCTTCGCGATCTTGTCGATCTCATCGATGAACACGATACCCTGTTCTGCGCGGTCCACATCATTGTCCGCTGCCGCCAGTAATCTTGAAATTACACTCTCGATATCGTCACCGATGTAGCCCGCCTCTGTCAGCGAAGTCGCATCCGCAATAGCCAGCGGCACATCCAGAAGCCTTGCCAGC
Organism: uncultured bacterium; assembly: GCA_947071365.1. Classification (GTDB taxonomy): domain Bacteria; phylum Bacillota; class Clostridia; order Lachnospirales; family Lachnospiraceae; genus Choladousia. The sequence goes on from CAMTFT010000028.1 coordinate 8,188, forward strand.
GTCTTGACGAGATACGTCTTTCCGCAGCCTGTGGGCCCCAGCATCAACATGTTCGATTTTTCTATTTCAATATCATCCATCATACCGGTTCCGATCCGCTTATAATGGTTGTATACGGCCACGGAAATCACCTTTTTCGCATACTCCTGGCCGACTACATACTCATCCAGGCTCGCCTTGATCTTGTGCGGCGCCGGAATGGATTTGATATCAAACGCTTTTTCCGCCTGTTTCTCCTTCGGCTTTTTCTTTTTTATCTGCTGCTGTCTTGGAATTCCCATTCCCATACCGCCAAGCAGATCGGAGAGATTGATCATACTGATATTCGGTATCCGCATCCCGCGGATCGTATTTCCATCTTTCTCCCCCTCGTCTTCCTTTTCTTCCTGATCTGTGTTCTCTTTATGGCCCGAATCTATCTTCTGATCCGAATTCTCATTTTTCTCCTGTACCGACGTCATAAACGGAGAGGACATCGCCAGAAGATCCTGATACGACAGCCCTGACGACTGCATGGAATCCACGGCCTTCTGCATACATTCCTGGCAGATGCAGATATTGTTCCCCATCTCCACCATCTTTCCCGTCTTACTTTCCGGGCGTCTGCACAGAAAACAGATTTTCTCGTACTCTTCCTTTAGTTCATCCTGATTATGTTCCATCTTTTACTCCTGATAGTCTTTTTCAGCTATCTATAAAATTCTTTTGTACTGTTCCTGCCATATATCATGACTTCTCATATCTCACAAATAGTTTTATGATGCGGTTTATTCCACCGTCACGGACTTCGCCAGATTTCTCGGCTTATCCACATCGCAGCCCTTTCCAAGCGCTACGTAATATCCAAACAACTGCAGAGGGATGACAGCCAGAGAATTCGTGAAATATTTGTGGGTCTTCGGAATATAGATCACGTAATCCGCAGCCTTTTCCACCTCAGTATTTCCCGCGTTCGTCACCGCCAGAAGGAATGCTCCCCTGGTCTTTACCTCCACCATGTTGCTGATCATCTTTTTATACAGATCCTCCTGTGTCAGCACCGCCGCCACCAGAGTTCCCTCCTCAATCAGAGAGATCGTGCCGTGCTTCAACTCCCCGGCCGCGTACGCCTCTGAATGGATGTAGGAAATTTCCTTGAGCTTCAGCGAGCCCTCCAGCGAGATCGCATAGTCGATCCCACGTCCGATAAAGAAAATGTCCTTCGCCGCAATATACCGGTTCGCAAATCTCTGAATTTTTTCTTTATGATCAAGCAGCATCTCAATATGTACCGGAAGCTGCTTCAGCTCCTGGATCATCTCATCCAGCTCTTTTTGGGAAACCGTGCCCCTTACCTGGGCGAATTTCATCGCCAGCAGATATTCCGCGATCAACTGCGTACTGTACGCCTTCGTTGTCGCCACCGCGATCTCCGGCCCCGCCCACGTATACATAACGTTGTCGGCCTCTCTCGCAATGGAGCTTCCCACGACATTGACAATGCCAAGAGTGCGCACGCCGCGCTGCTTCGCTTCCCGGAGCGCTGCCAGTGTATCCGCCGTCTCTCCTGACTGGCTGACCACAATAAGAAGCGTCTCCGAATCAAGGATCGGATCGCGGTAACGGAACTCAGAAGCCAGATCCACCTCCACCGGGATCCGCGCAAGTCCCTCAAACACGTATTTTGCGGAAACGCCAGTGTGGTACGCGGAACCGCAGGCCACAATGAAGATCTTCTTTATGGCCCGGATCTCATCATCGCTCATTCCCAGCTCCTCAATCTCCACCCTGCCGTCACGAATCCTGGGATTTAAGGTATCCAGCACCGCCTTCGGCTGTTCGTAGATCTCCTTCAGCATAAAATGCTCATAGCCGGCCTTCTCCGCTGCCGAAACATCCCACTGGATCGTTACAGGTTCCTTCTGGATCGGCTCACCGTCGATATTAAAGAAGTTCAGCTCACCCTCCTCCAGACAGACGATCTCCTCATTCTGGATGAAATAGACATCCCTCGTATATTTCAGGATCGCCGGTACATCGGATGCGATCAGATTGCCGTTTTTCGATTTTCCCGTGATCAGCGGACTGTCCTTGCGGACTGCGAACAGCTTACCGGGATGCTCCTGGAACATGATTCCCAGCGCATAGGAGCCTTCCACACGGCGCATGGTGCGGATGATGGCCTCCAGCGGATCACCCTTATAATAATAATCCAGCAGATGCGCCACTACCTCCGTGTCTGTCTCGGAGGTAAATTTGTATCCTTTTTCCTGCAAAAGCTTTTTCAGCTTCAGATAATTTTCAATGATTCCATTGTGAACGACAGCGATAGCTGTCTCTTATACACATCTGACGCTGCCGACGACTTAATAGGTGTA
>CAMTFT010000029.1 GCA_947071365.1 uncultured bacterium
TCTACACCTATTAAGTCGTCGGCAGCGTCAGATGTGTATAAGAGACAGCACCCCTACAGGTCCTTCTCTGAGAAATTTGAAACCGGGCCGCCTGTGAACATTTATAATTTACATCCGTTCCAGCTCTTCCAGATATTCCTCGAACACATCCAGGGCCGCATGCACCGGCTCTGGTGTCGACATATCCACATCACAGAGCTTCAGCAGGTCGATAGGATCCATGGAACAGCCACCGCTCAGGAACTTTTTGTATTTTTCCACGATACCTGGCTCGCCTTTCAATATCTTGCTGCTGATGGCAATGGCCGCCGCAAATCCCGTAGAATACTGATATACGTAAAATGGCGTATAGAAATGCGGGATCCGCGCCCATTCGTATGCAATCTGCGGATCTGAAATCATATCCTCACCAAAATATTTCTTATTCAGCGTCAGATAAAGCTCGCTGATCTGCTCCGCCGTCAGCACGCCGCCCTGCTCTACCACCTGATGGGTCAGCATTTCAAATTCTGCGAACATCGCCTGACGGTACATCGTTGATTTGAACTGATCCAGAAAATAATTGATCAGATATTTCCGCTCTGTCTCATCTGTGGAACGCTCCAGAAGATCATGAATCAAAAGCGATTCATTGCAGGTGGAAGCCACCTCCGCCACAAAAATCTTATATCCCGCATACAGATACGGCTGTGCATGGTCGGAATGCCAGGAATGCAGCGCATGTCCCATCTCGTGAGCCAGCGTGAAGACATTGTTCAGTGTGCCGTGGAAGTTCAGAAGCACGTACGGATGTATACCGTAAGCGCCCCAGGAATACGCTCCAGTCCTCTTTCCGCGATTCTCATAAACATCGATCCAGCGGTTATCAAAGCCCTCCTGCAAAAGCGCCAGATAATCCTCACCCAGGGGAGCCAGGCCGCGCTTCACGATCTGCTTTGCCTCCTCGAAGCTGTATTCCTTCTCCGGCCGCTCCACGATAGGAACGTACACATCATACATGTGCAGCTCCTCCACGCCCAGCAGCTTTTTCCGAAGCTTCACATAACGGTGCATCAGCGGAAGACGTTCATTGATTGCCTGAATGAGATTCGTATAGACCGGTACAGGGATCGCATTTTCATCCAGGGCCGCCTCCATGGCATTTTTATAATGATGCTCCTTTGCAAAGAAATCCGCCTGCTTCAGATTCGCATAATACGTCGCCGCCAGCGTATTGATGAACTGCTCATACACGGAATAAAGCCCCTCAAACGCATTTTTCCGAAGCGTCCGATCCCTGCTTTGCATATGGGAAATGAAGGTTCCCGCCGTCATCGCCACCTTCTGTCCATCCTCTCCCGCCACATCCGGGAAACGGACATCGGCATTGTTGAACATCGAATAAATATTGGAGGGAGCCTGTCCCAGCTCGCCCACCCGGGCCATCAACGCTTCCGTCTGCGCATCCAGAACGTGGTCTCTTTTTCGGGTGATCTGCTCCACGAAACGCCGGAATTTTGCCAGCTCCCGTGCTTCTACATTGTCTGTCTGACTGCCTTTTTGATCCGCCGCATCCGCAGAAAAATATCCCTCCAGTACCTCCTGCGGAATCGCCAGCAGCTCGGGTTCCATCCATGACACAGCCTGAGACAGCCTTGTGCCTATGATCTGCATTTCCCCGCTCATCTGCTGATATTTCGCGTTCGCCGTATTCTCATGGTACTTCTGGTTCGCATAAACATACAGCTTCTCGTAGATCTCCGATGCTTTTGCATAAAGCTTAAGTGCTTTCAGAAGCTGCTGCGCTCCCTGCTTCAGAGTCCCCTGCATCCCCTGCAGCTCTTCTATGCACTTTTCCAGAAGCTCTGCATCCTCACTGAACAGTTCCTCCGTCGCATACATATCCTGCATATTCCAGGTGTCCTCCACCCGCTGCTGGTCTCTCGTCATAATTTCACTCATCCTAATATCTCCTCCTGCATCTTTTTAAATATAAACTAGATCATCAGAATCCGCTCCACAATAAACACCGCACAGCACGCCACCAGCGCCACCGTGATCAGGCTCTTTTCTTTATATGCCGCGATCAGCGCCGCCGCAAACCCCGCCGCTGCAGAGATCACGCTGGCTGTGGCTGACAGGATCGCCGGAAATGTCATAGCCGCCAGACACGCATACGGCACGTAATACAGAAAAGATTTAATATACGGGCTCGTGATCTCCTTTCGAATCAATGCCATGGGAAGCATTCGGATCAGGTACGTCACTCCTGCCATCACCAATATATAAATATACACATTATGGCTCATAATTATCCTCCTTCTCATCCTCCACCGGGCAGAAATAAGCCGCCGCCCCGGCCACCAGCACCGTCGTGATAATGATCACGAAGCCGGAAGATACTTTTTTCAGTACGGGAACCGCCGCAAAAAGACTGCTCACAGCCATTGCGCCCAGCACCACTCCCAGCACGGCCCGGTTCGTCTTTGACGGCGGAATGATCACCGCCAGAAACATACCGTAAATAGCCACGCTCAGGGCGCTCACCATAAAGGATGGCAACAGATTGCCGGAAACCGCCCCGACCAGAGTTCCGAGAGTCCAGCCCGGAATCGCCACGCACATCGTTCCATAATTATAGAACGGGCTGACCTTCCCCTTCTGGCTGGCGCTGATGCCGAAAATCTCATCCGTGATCCCAAAGGATACGAGATAACGGTGAAACCGCGGCGCATCCCCCGGCATCTTCTGGGAAAGTGAAAAAGACATCAGGCAGTACCGAAGATTGATAATAAGCTGCGTCAGTGCCATTTCCCAGTATGACCCCGCTGCCGCAATAATCTCGATCCCGGCAAACTGTCCCGCAGAGGTCAGATTCGTAAGTGAGATCAAAACCGCCTGCCACGTTGTCAGCCCACCGGAAACTGCCATGATGCCAAACGTAAATGACACCGCAAAATATCCAAGACCAATCGGTATGCCATCTTTCAGGCCCCTTTTAAAACTTTCACTGTCCATCAACTTCTTCTCCCTCCTCATCTTCATCCACCGGCCTCCATGCCTTTCCGAAACCGATGTCTTTAAAAAGCGCTGCCAGACCGGTGATCTGTTTCAGCCGCAGTATTTCATCCCGATCCATTCCCAGGTGCTTTGATATCCAGTCATCCGACCGTCCAAGCTCATGCAGTTCTTTTACAATATTGCTCATCAGGTCTACGTTGTGGCTGCCCCTGGCGCGGTTGTGCCGGATCGTGCTTGCCATCCGCTGGTCGAGAGGCTTGTCGATCACTGAGACAGGCAAAAGCCCCTGCTCCCGCTCGTAGATATCGCGGTGCTCCAGCATAACGCGGTAACGGTGAAATCCGTCCACAATAATATAACAGTCCTCATCCTGATTGTGGTAGCAGACGATCGGCATCGTGTATCCGTCTGCCCGGATGCTGTCATATAAAAGCTGCATTTCCGGCGGCGCCACCGCATTCGGATTGTATGTATTCGGTTTGATTTTTTCAATGGGAACTGCTCTTACACTGTACACAGGGCTCTTATGTTCCATATTCAATCTCCTCTATGCTTTTGTATTTCTCCCGGATCATGTCAATACGCTTCTGCTGCTGCCGATCCAGCCCGAAGCCCATAAAACGGCAGATGTGGTCATTTTTCAGGATACAGTAACACATGCGCTTCCAGCTCGGGATATCCTTCGAAGACTTAATATCATCCGTATGATCCGGAATTTTCCCCACGAACACCACCCTTGCCTTTTTGTTCAGCGTATAGTTTGAGACACCGTTCCTGCGTATCTTATAGCCGCGCTCCTCCAGTTCCCGAATCGTGTCCTCGTCCAGCCCTCCGCCTGTCTCGTGCCAGAATTTGATGGAGGTGTTAAACTTTTTCACGTAATTGTTGCGCAGCCTTGTCGGCAGCGTATCCAGCAAAAATATCGTGTATTCCTTCCACGTATATCCCTCCGGCAACGTGACATTGCGGTATCCCATTGCCTTTGTCCTTCCATAGATCGAAGCAAAATTCGCCCCCTGCACCCTGCCCACCAGCTTCACCCAGATCTCTGGATCGATGACCCGGTACAGATTGAGCGAGTCCTTGGAATAATCATTAAATGGCGAGGCCACACGCATCTGCGACACCTTCAGCCCTGCCATGTAATACAGGTCATACAGGCGGTTGTAATCATAACCAAATTTGCTGACTGCATACCAGATATCCGTCACACTCCAGTCATACAGAGGCGATGCGCACCAGACATCCTTGAACTGGCGGCTGATCCAGCACTCCCCTTTATACCCGTATTTCTTATTCAAAAATCCGCTGTACCTCTGCAACGATTCATCCGCCCGCATTCCCAGCAGACATATGGTTTTCCCTCCGCCGTGCGCCACACGATACCAGCGGCCGAACTGTTTTGCAAGATCCTCCTGATGCATTTTGTAACGGTACGTCGTGATCGGATTGTTGTCCAGATTGATGACGTACTCCTTTTCGGGCATTTTTCTCACCCAGATGTCCTTTTTCGTGTCATCCCAGGGATACCAGTACATCTCATAGCTGCCAAGGGCTGTCCTTGTGGCCATCGGCAGACATACCCAGAAAAGCTCTGCCTCCTTCTTAACGCGTTCAAAAGTCCTTTCGACGTACTCCGTCGTCACCGTGTACTGCGCCTCAAAATCCTGATGGAAGACTCCCACCACCTTTTCCGGGTAATATTTTCTGCGGAAATCCAACATAAGATTTAAGAGCAGGCCGCTGTCCTTCCCTCCCGAAAATGATACGTATATGTTGTCAAATTCCTCAAAAATAAGCCGAAAGCGTCTCTGCAGTGCTTCATATACCGTCTGTTCCGAATACTTTCTTTTCATGCCAGTCCCTCTGTCTCTGATTCGGATAAGTACAATCCGTTTTCTCATTTGTCCGGTTACGCTGCTGCCCCGCTGATAAGAAAAAGAATGGGGTGCAGAAGTGTTTTACCAGATTTTACCAAATTCTGCAAGATAATACAAGGGACTGGGGACAAGATGGCCGTGCTGCGCGTGATACGGCAGCTTTCCGTCTTTGAGCCGCTACGCTCCGAAGCAGTTTTCCTTCCTTCGAACCGCCGTAGCTGAAACAGCAACACCAGTGAACAGAAAAAGCCGGGAACACGCATCCCAACGAATCTCGCGCATTCCCGGCTTTTGATTTTTCTATCTCTCTTCCCTGAAGTACGACTGCCCCAGCGAAAGCGGTGGTTGATTTTCCCTCTTATTCCGCATACTCGTAAGCACAAGTACGACGAGCGTGACAACATACGGGATCATTTTGTAGATCTCCTGAAATTCCATATTTTCCATTCCCGTAGGAATGTACAGGTACAGAATGTAAAGTCCTCCGAAAAGAATCGAAGCGAAAATGCTGACGGTCGGCCTCCAGATCGTGAAGATCACCAGAGCGATAGCCAGCCATCCGCGGTCGCCGAAGGCATCGTTGGACCAGACGCCGCAGGCATAGTCCATGACGTAGTACAGTCCGCCAAGGCCGGCGATCATACAGCCGGCACACGTGGAAATATATTTATATTTCGTCACATTGATTCCGGCAGCATCCGCTGTGCCGGGATTCTCTCCCACCGCCCGCAAATGCAGTCCGACACGCGTATGGTTCAGCAGATAGGAACATGCCAGCGCAATGACGATCGCCGTGTATGCCAGAAAGCCATACGACAGAAACACCTTTCCGAACCATCCAAGTCTATTTGCAAAAGGAAGTGATCTGCTGAAATAGCTGCTGGTTGCCGACAGCGCAATGGACGGAACATCACTTCCGGACAGCTTGATCAGTGAACCGCCGAAAAAGTTGCCAAAGCCAACGCCGAAGGTCGTCATCGCCAGACCGGTCACATTCTGGTTCGCCCGAAGTGTAACCGTCAGGAAACTGTAGATCAGTCCCATGCAAAGAGAACCGATCAGAGAACATAAAAGCGGGATCAGAACTGCCAGACAGCCATTCAGATCCGCCGGATCAGCCACGGACTGCTCATAAAAGAAGGAGCCTATTACACCGCTGATAGCGCCCACGTACATAACACCGGGGATTCCAAGATTCAGATTGCCGGATTTCTCCGTCAGTATCTCCCCGGTACAGCCAAACAGAAGCGGAATGCCCTGCACGACAGCTCTCGGAATAAATGCCACAAGGTTGATCATCAGTCATTCTCCCCCTTTCCCGCTTTTTTGCGCAAATTGATCTTATAAGAAATAAAGAACTCACATCCGATGATAAAGAACAGGATGATTCCCGTCAGAATATCCGCAAAGGACTGGTTGAGGCCAAATGTCGTGGATATCTCACTGGCTCCCCGGTTCAGAAAAATGATGAGGAAGCTGGTAAATACCATCGTGAACGGATTAAATTTCGCCATCCAGGAAACCATGACCGCCGTAAATCCCTGCCCGCCTGAAATCGTAGTCGTAACGGTATGATTGATACCGCCCACCAGCAAAAGCCCGACAAGACCGCAGAGCGCACCGGATAAAAGCATTGTCCGGATAATGATTTTTTCCACCTTGATGCCGGCATAGCGGGCTGTCCGCTCACTCTCACCGACAACGGAAATCTCATACCCGTGCTTGCTGTAGGCAAGATAAATATACATCAGAACCGTGACCGCCACAGCCACAAAAATGCTCAGAAGATACTTGGAGCCTGCCACCTGCGGCAGCCATCCGATATTCGTATTCTGATTGATGATACCGATCTTTCCAGAACCCTTCGGCACCTCCCACACAATCGTAAAAAATGCCACAAGCTGCGTTGCGATATAGTTCATCATCAGCGTGGACAGCGTTTCATTCGTGTTCCATTTTGCCTTAAAGAATGCAGGAATCAGGCCCCACAGCGCCCCCGCACCGAGGCTGCACACGATCATCAGAAGGATCACGACACCATTCGGCAGCTTTTCCGCCAGACAGATCATACATGCTGCCGACGCAAGGCCGCCCATCAGAACCTGGCCTTCGCCGCCGATGTTCCAGAAACGCATCCGAAACGCCGGGGTCAGCGCAAGGGAGATCAGCAAAAGGATCGATACGTTCTGGAACGTGATCCACGTTTTACGCGCCGTTCCAAACGCGCCCAGGAAAATGGAAACGTAAACCTGAATCGGATTGATACCGGTAAGAACCGTTGTCACCACAGCACACACCACCAGAGCTGCCACAATGGCAAGCACGCGGATTCCCAAAGCGCCGTACCATGGAAGCTCATCACGTTTCACAATATAAAAAGACGGTTCCCGTGTCTTAGCATTCATCAGCTTTCTCTCCTCCCATGCGTGTCATCATCATACCGACCGTATTTTTATCCGTCGTCCTGGCATCCACGATGCCGCTCACCTGTCCTCCGCAAAGAACCAGAATCCGGTCAGACAGCTCCAGAAGGACATCCAGATCCTCCCCGACAAAAACCACCGCTACACCCTTCTTTTTCTGTTCATTGATCAGTTCGTAGATCGTGTAAGAGGAATTGATATCCAGGCCGCGGACTGCATACGCAGTCATCAGAACAGTCGGTGCAAAGGCGATCTCACGTCCCACCAGAACCTTCTGTACATTTCCGCCGGATAACTTTCTCACCGGAGTATTGATACTGGGAGTCACGACCCCAAGATTCTTTACGACCCGCTCCGCAAGATTTTTCGGAGCTCTCCTGTCCGTAAATGGAGAATGGCCCTTCTGGAAAGAGCGGAGCATCATGTTGTTCGTAAGATCCATATTGCCTACAAGTCCCATGCCGAGCCTGTCCTCTGGCACAAAGGAAAGGGACACACCCATCTCCCGGATCTTACGCGGGTCTTTTCCCACCAGCTCTTCTCTCGAACCGTCATCCTCAATATAAGAAATGCTTCCCGTCTCTGTTTCCTGAAGTCCTGCGATTGCCTCCAGAAGCTCTTTCTGTCCGCAGCCGGAAATACCTGCAATACCGAGGATCTCGCCGCTTCTGACAGAAAAGGAGACATCCTTCAGCTTCACAATACCGTCTTCACTGCGTACCGTCAGATTCAAAACCTCCAGCCGCATTTTCGGATCTACAGGCTCCGGCCTTTCGATATTCAGGTCTACCTTATGGCCCACCATCATATTCGTCATCTCGGCAGCATTCGTCTCTTTCGTCACCATATCACCGACATAACAGCCGCGGCGAAGAACCGCAACACGGTCCGAAAGACTCTCCACCTCATGCAGCTTGTGGGTAATGATCACGATCGCCTTGCCATCGTCCCGCATATTCCGCAGTACATCAAACAACCGCTCCGTCTCCTGCGGAGTCAGTACGGCAGTCGGCTCATCCAGGATCAGAATATCCGCGCCGCGGTAGAGAACCTTTACGATCTCCACCGTCTGTTTCTGAGACACGGACATATTGTAGACCTTCTGCTCCGGATCCACCTCAAATCCATATTTTTCACAGATTTTCCGGATCTTCCCGGAAGCCTCTTTAAGATTCAGCTTTCCTTCCATTCCCAGAATGATATTTTCTGTCGCGCTCAGGACATCGATCAGTTTGAAATGCTGATGCACCATTCCAATTCCCTGTGCGTACGCATCTTTTGGCGAACGGATCACCGTTTCCTTTCCATTTATGAAAATCTGTCCCTCGTCCGGAAAATAGATCCCGGAAAGCATATTCATCAGCGTCGTCTTACCGCTGCCGTTTTCCCCCAGCAGCGAGAGGATCTCTCCTTTATAAATGTCAAGGCAGACCTTTTCATTGGCGATTACAGAGCCAAATTTTTTGGTGACATTCTTCATTGTCACCGCAGCCGTTTTGCCTTCCACGCCTGCATCCTCCTTTCTCCATATCACCGCTATTACAGTACAGTATCTGTGCCGCCCGGGCACCCTCCGGGTGCAAAATACCAGGCGGATCGTTCCACATTTTGTATTGCCGCAAAAAGGGCGGTGCGGCGATAATCGCTGCACCGCCCTTTGCTATTTTCTGAAAACAGTTCAGAACCGATACATCTCTTAATTAGAATGCAGTATCCAGAAGTGTAATGCCGTCGATCTCAACATTGAAATACGGAGCGGAACGGAAATCTGCACCTGACTCCTGGAAGTATCCATCCACGATAACCTCATGGTCGCCCTCATAATCAGCATCCGTGTCCACGTCTGCCATGTAGCTTTCCAGTGTCTCACCGTCTACTGTGAAAGTCGTGATATCAAATACGTGAACCTCGCCTGCCTGCAGTGCCTCAGATGCTGCATCGATTGCTTCCTGTGTTCCCTCTGCTGCTGCATCGCCAAGCTCTGTCAGTACAACGGAACCTGTAGCAATATCTCCTGTCCAGTCTGCAACGATTGCTTCGCCGCTTGCTACGCATCCCATTGCATACTCCAGATACGGAGCCCAGTTGATACGTGAGGATACGATAAAGGTATTCGGGCATGCGCTTACTGTGCTTCCGTTGTAGGAAACATTCGGAACACCTGCCGTCTCACATGCAGTCGGAGCGCCCATGGAATCTGCATGCTGGCTGATCAGAACACAGCCATCCTCGATCAGCTTGTTTGCGCCTTCCTTCTCAGCAGTCTCGTCATACCAGGAACCTGTAAACGTAACTTCCATCGTAACAGTCGGGCATACGGAACGTGCGCCAAGGAAGAAGGATGTATAACCGGAAATAACCTCTGCATATGTATAAGCGCCAACGTAACCCATCTTTGCTTCCTCTGCAGTAATATCTCCGTTATCGATCATCTCATTCAGCTTCATACCTGCTGCGATACCTGCAAGGTAACGGCCTTCATAGATAGATGCAAATGCATTATGGAAATTGTCCAGTCCCTCTGTATGTGCCTTTGTTCCTGTTGCATGGCAGAACTGAACGTCCGGGAACTCTTTTGCTGCCTCGATCATATAATCCTCATGACCAAAGCTGTCTGCAAATACGAAGTTGCAGCCTGCATCTGCAAGCTCACATGCTGCTTCGTAGCACTCCTGGCCCTCTGGAATACCGGTCTTGAACACGTACTCAATACCCATGTTCTCACATGCTTCCTTAGCCGCATTGATGAAGTTCAGGTCATAAGTGGAGTTCTCATCATGCAGGAAAATGAACCCGGCTTTCACAGTTGTCTCTTCAGCGTTGCTGGCAAAGCTTGTGAAGACGCCGAATGTCAGGATCATAACCACCGCCAGAACTAACTTAACACTTTTTTTCATTTCGTTTCTCCTCTTCTTTTAATTATTGTGGTGTCAGCCGTTAAGCACGACGGCGATCTCAGAACCCATGAAACCCTCTTTGAAACTTCCTTTCATGTACACTGAAACCAAAAACGCAGATGTACAAACATTGCACATCTGCGGACGATCTTCGTATCCACCCAATAGTCGCAACGTTACGGCGTGCGGTAGAAACATCTGGACCATCTCCCCAGACCTATATCTGTCTCTTATACACATCTCCGAGCCCACGAGACGGAGCTACATC
>CAMTFT010000030.1 GCA_947071365.1 uncultured bacterium
CAGAGGGCTCGCCCCCTGGCCGAACCCCACCCGGATCATGCTGAAAACATAGGAAATGTACCCTACGATCGTAAAAGCGGTAACGCCGTCAGCGCCAAAACGTCTCATGATCACCAGATTGTACGCAAACATGGCAATTCCGGTGGAAAGCTCCCCGATAAATTCTGAGCTTCCGTTTGCCAGAGTCCTTCCAAGCACGTTTTTATCAAAGGAAAACGCGTGAAACGTGTAGACCCTTGCCTTTTTAATGAAATACAAAAGGTTCCATGACAGCAGAAAAATGCCGGAAATCAGGGAAGCTGCTGCGATTCCCGATACGCCCAGTCCCAGATACGATGATGCAAAATAGTCCAGAAGGACATTCAGAAAAACACTGGCCGCATTCGTTTTCAGCGGAAACCTCGGATTACCTTCTCCCCGGATGAACATTCCCAGGGAAGAATTCACCACCATAACGGGGTATTCCAGCAGCATGACGCGGTAGTATGCCCTGAAATGCCCTGCCACTGCACCTTCGGCGCGCAGAAACTTCAGCATCGGCGTAAAACAGAGCAGCACCGCGATGCCAACCAGCACGGAAACAGCCGCGGAAGTCGCGATCGTCTGGCTGAAGACGGCGGTACATTTCTCCCGGTCGCCCGCTCCCTGCGCCATTCCCGCGATCGCCACGCCTCCCACCGACACCATCAGCCCAATGGCCAGAAACAGATACACGATGGGCAGCCCCAGATTCACCGCGGCGATTCCCTCCTTCCCCACGTAATTCCCGATAAAAAATCCATCCGCCAGTGTGATCAGCGACGTGAGCACCATGGCAAGGATCGACGGAATGGAAAACCGCCAGATCGTTTGCATCGTATTGTCCTTGATTCGTCTCAGATCCATAAAAAAATCCTCCTTATAAATGTCTGACATCAGCAGATTCCATTATAAGAAGGACCTGAAATATAAACTTCTGAATTCTTGCTCTGTTTTCTTCCCGCACGATCGCGGGATATTTGACTCCGGCAGCTCCTGCCCCGGCATCACCCAGTACCATCACCGAACCGGTATGCAGATATCCAGCGCCATTTCCATCGTATCACAGTTCACTTTCCGGTAAAGGTCATAGCCGAACCGCTCGTCGATCTCATAGGAGACCTCGGGCAGCCAGACATTGAAAATGCTCTGGTACGCGGCGTATATGCCCCAGGCCGGCCCTTCAAAGTGATAAACGGCAAACGTGCCGCCATGTACCGTATACGTATTTTCCAGTGGGCAGCTTTTATCCACCGTCATGCAGACATCATACAGGCAGCAGCCTGCATCCGTAAGTGACGGATCGTCGTATGTCCGCTCCAGCATCATCGTATCCGGCCCGATGTATTCCTGATACCGTTCCAGAAATCCGGCCCAGTCACGGCTGAGATCGTGGTAATCACCAATCCTGCGCTCATACACCACATAATAATCAGGAAGCTCCTTTACGGTAATTTTTCCATTGCACTGTGCAAAGCTTTCCAGATGATTCTCTCCCCGGTGAAAAAACGGGTGCGTCACGGAATGCTGGTAGATCTTCCGGCGAAAATCCACCGGCGTGGTGTGGTAATGCTGCCGGAACGCCGAGCTGTAATTCGACGGACTGTAGCCGTAATCAAGGCCGATATCCGTGATCCTCCTGCCGTGCTCTACCTTGAGCCGAAAGGCGCTCTGCTCGATCCTGACACGCCTGATAAAAGAATAGACGCTCTCGCCCGTCTCCGCCTTGAACAGCCTGCTGAAATAAAATTTTGAAAAGTGGCAGTGACCGGCCACATCCTCCACGGACAGCTCTTCGCCGGCATGATGCAGAATAAACTCAATTGCCCGATTCACCACTTCATTCGTAATCATATCCGATTTCCCCTGCTGTAACTGCGTGAACGCTGATGTTTTCGCTCTGGTAAAGTCTTCCGGAGCACCTCTACAGAAATTGTGCGAACACAGATGCTCCACTCTGGTAAAGCCTCCGAATCATCGCCCGGCTTACAGAAATTGTGCAAACACCGATGCGCCCACCACCGTCAAGAGTCCTGCCACCGCAATGGAGAGGCTGCTCATAGCTCCCTCGATCTCTCCCATTTCCATCGCTTTCGCCGTACCGATCGCATGGGACGCAGACCCCATCGCAATGCCCTTTGCCACCGGCTCCTCGATCCGAAACAGGCGGCAGACATGCTCTCCTATCACATTTCCGAAAATTCCTGTGACGATGATCACCGCCACAGTAATCGTCACAATGCCGCCCAGCTCATCTGACACGCCCATACCGATGGCTGTCGTGATGGATTTCGGCAGAAGCGTCACATACTCCTCGTGGCTGAAGCCAAAAACGGCTGCCATGGCAAATACGGAGATCAGGCTGGTCAGCACACCGGAAATGATCCCGGCCATGATAGCCTTCACATTATGCTTCAACAGCTCGATCTGCTCATAGAGAGGGATCGCCAGGCATACTGTAGCCGGTGTCAGCAAATATGACAGGAGCTTCGCCCCCGCCTCATAGCTTTCGTAATCCACATGGAACACCGCCAGAATAAGCATCACCACAACGATCGAAATCAGCAGGGGATTGCAGACGGCAAGCTTCAGCTTCTTTTTCAGTAAAACGCCCAGTTCATACGCCAGAATGCTGACCATCACGCCGAAAAACACAGAATTACTCAACATTTCCTTCATCGTTCATTCCCTTTCTGCCGTACCATTTCTGCCATATCATTTTTGCCATATCATTTCTACTATATCATTTCTGCTATATCATTTCTGTCGCATCACTTTTTCCTGTTCCCTTTGCGGTTCTCCAGACGTATCACGAACTGCGTGACGCGTCCGGAGACCGCCATAACGAGTATCGTAGAGACGGCTGTCACGACGATCAGCTCCACAAGGATCGGACTGATCCGATCCCAGGACTCTGTCAGCCCCACCGCCGCGGGAATGAACATCAAAGGCATGATCTCCACCAGAAATTTTCCGGTATCCCTGACCGATTCCAGAGGAATGATATGCAGGCAGAGAGCTGCCAGCATCAGTACAAGCCCGTAAATGCTGGCGGGGATCTGCAATGGAATCAGAGCCTTCAGAACCTCTCCCAGAAAAGATATCGTCAGAATGAGCGCAAACTGCCGGATATACTTCATGTCGCTTCCTTCTTTCTTCATATGCAGCATGCTGCCTTCTCGCTACAGCTCATGCATGCTGACTGGCGCACCTCTTTCTCTGCGTTTTACATTCTCTCCGGCGCCGCAAAGCCCAGCAGGCCAATGCTCGTCTCCAGCACCTCTCTCGTCAGGTCAAGCAGCACGATCCAGCTCTTCTGGCGATCTTCCTTCTCCTCCGCCAGAATCCTTGTCTCATGATAAAAGCGGTTGAACGCATTTGCAAGGTCGTAGATGAAAGAGCAGATCTTATGAGGCGCGATCTCCTCGAATGCCTGTTCAATCACGCTGTTGAACTTCACAAGCTCCATCATCAATCCCTTTTCGCTGTCGTTCTCCGGTGCAAGAATGTCACCGCAGATCTCCCCGCCGCCTGCCTTGTACTTATTTAAAATAGACTTGATACGCACGATGGTATACAGAATATACGGACCTGTATTTCCCTCAAAGGAAGTGAACTTGTCCGTATCAAAAATATAATCCTTGGAAGCCTGATTCGAGAGGTCTCCGTATTTGATCGCGGAAAGCGCCACCATCTTTGCTGTCTCCATCGCTTCTTCCGGGTCTACCTCGTGATTTTCCGTGATCTTTTTGTACATCTGGCTGTTGATATCGGAAATCAGCGTCTCGAGACGCATGACACCGCCCTCCCTCGTCTTGAAGGGCTTGCCGTCCTTGCCGTTCATCGTTCCGAAGCCCTGGAAGCGAAGTTTCGTATTTTCATCCACCAGCTTCGTCTTGCGGGCGCAGCGGAACACCTGGGTAAAATGCATTTCCTGACGCTTGTCCACCACATAGATGATCTCGTCCGGGTGGAACAGCTTCATACGCTCAATAATCGTCGCAAGATCCGTCGTCGTGTACAACGCGGCACCGTCCGACTTCAGGATAATGCACGGCGGCACCTCCTTTGTATCGGTATCCTCCTTGATATCCACGATGAGCGCGCCCTGATCCTGATATGCGTACCCCTCTTTTTTCATGTATTCCACCATATCCGGTATGTATGGCTGTGCGTCGGATTCCTTTTTCCAGAGGTCGAACTCCACATTTAAATTGCTGTAATTTCTTTTCAGGTCAGCCACCGACACATTCAGGATATGCTGCCACAGCGCCCGGTATCCCCGCACGCCGTCCTGAAGCTTCGCCGTAGCCTCCAGCGCTTCTTCCTTATAAGCGGCATCCTCCTTCGACTTCGCGCTGGCCGTCGGGTAGATCTCCTCCAGCTCGGAAATCGTGAACGGCGGTTCCACCGGGTACTCCCCGTCGTAGCTCTCGTCAAAGTAGACAAGCTCCGGCTGACGCTTCTTTACCTCCGTGATGATCAGCCCCATCTGCAGTCCCCAGTCTCCCAAATGCACGTCACCGATCACCTTATGGCCGACGAATCGTCCGATACGCTTCACGCTCTCACCGATGATCGCAGAGCGCAGATGGCCCACATGCAACGGCTTTGCCACATTCGGTCCGCCGTAATCCACCATGATCGTTTTCGGTTCCTTCGTCTTTTCAACAGAAAGCGCTTCATCCGCGTACATCTTCCGCAAATAATCCGCCAAAAAGCTGCCGGAGACTTTGATATTGATAAATCCGGGATTCACAGCCTTTACTTCCTCAAAGACCGGATTTCCCTGCAGCGCACCGGCTACATCCTCCGCGATCATGATCGGTGCTTTCTTGTACACCTTCTTCGCAGCCATCGCACCGTTGCACTGATACTCACACAGATCCGGCCGGTTGGAGATACCGGTCTTGCCATACGATGCATCGTAACCGCAGGCTTCAAAGGCATTCATAACCTCCAAACTGATTAAATCCAGAATTTTGTTCATTTTCCTATCCATCCTTTTCTTCTACTGTTTCTAATGCGATGTAATAGTATAGCACAGAAATTTCCATACCTACAATCCTTTTTTCATTTCTTTTTGGGAAATGCAGGTTACAATTCAGTCAAGCCGGCTCTGCAATCTTCTCTGACAGTGGTTGATTATACTGCAACAAATGCAGGCGTTATTTTCCAATTGCAACGTCATTTAGATAAGCAGACCGACGCAGCGATTTGGAACAGAGTAGCCCTGCGGAGTTCTTACCTGTGTCCGGGATTCTATTATCTAAATGCCATTCGCCGCCGGACTGTCGCCACCACCCACGACAACAGAAAGAATCCGGCCATGATCTGCCAGTTATATGCACAGTAGAAACCGGCCATGGCGTACCGATCCCGAAATCCCAGCGCCAGAACCAGCGCAAGCAGCACCAGCCCCCACCAGATCCAGTCCCGTATATTCAAAATCCACGTTTTCTGCATGGCTTTGCAGCAGCTCCCGCCTTCTCTGTACAGCCGGATGAATATTTTTCTCATATAAAAAAGCGCATTCAACGCAGATGAAATGAGGAATGGCAGGAAAAAGAAGGAATATTTTAAAATGCCGTCGCCGGATACGACTCTGAAATAGTGCAGCATAATTTCAGCAGAGATCCGCAGCATCACCGGTATCTGGGCCAGAAAGAACCAGAAGGCCGCAAAATACAATGCAAGCGTCGCTTTTCTTCCATAATTATAAAATACCGTGTGAAAGAACGTATCCTCCGCCCACATACATCGTTCCAGAAGCGATGTGACGAAACATCCCACGATACAGGCCGCCGTGAAGAATCCAAGACCTCTGCCGCGCCACGTCCCCGTTGTCAGAATCGGAAGCAGCACGCAGAATTTTGATATTCCCTCTGCAAGTATAAGGGCATTTACCTGGCGTGCCGATATTTTCACTCTGTTTACGACCATTTTTTCTCCTTTCAACGCCTGAAATTTTCCCGGTCATCCTCAGTATAAAAAAGAATGCGCAAAGCGCATTCGCCACGCGCGAGCGGTGCTGCCTGCAGCAAATTTCCGTTCCGCGAGCTGCGCATCCTGCTGGAAGCTTTTGTGATATAGGAAACAAAGTTGCCTATATCGCAAAAAAGGACACCCCGCAGGAAACGTTCTTTTCCTTACAGGATATCCTCTAGTATTTACCAATATACTGTCTGTTATTCTTTTGCATTCAGGACTGCGATAATATGCTCCTTCTGCCGTCCGATGTGGCGGCTCGTGACCTCCAGCGCCATCTTTTCATCCCGCTGCTCCAGATAGTGCAGGATCTCTTCGTGTTCCCGTACCAGCAGGCTGTGGGACTGACGATCCTTCAGATACTCCATACGGTAGCGGTACATCTGCTCCCGCAGATTGTTCAGTATCTGCACGAGCCTTCCGTTTCCGGTGGCCGCATAGATCGCCTCATGGAATTTCATATCTGCCTGAGCGCACGCCCCGACATCATTTCCGTACAGCGTCTTTTTAAATTCATCCGACAGCCTTTTAAGCTCCGCAAGCTGTTCTGGTGTGATCCTTCTGCACGCGTATTTGATCGCCAGTTCCTCCAGCGCCATGCGCACCTCCAGTACATCCTCCAGATCGGATATTGTAATCTCCGCCACAACAGCGCCCTTGCGCGGAATCATGAGCACCAGTCCTTCAAGCTCCAGCTTGCGGATCGCCTCCCTTACCGGTGTCCTGCTGACTCCAAGCTTCTGCGCCAGATGGATCTCCATGAGCCGTTCCCCCGGCCTGAGCTCTCCCCGCAGTATTGCCTGCCGCAATGTCTGAAATACCACATCCCGAAGCGGCAGATATTCATTCATCTGTAACTGAAAATTTTCTACCATGTCTTCCTCCACGCCGCCTTTGCGGCTGTACATCTGTATGTCAACTATTATAGTCAAAATCATCGGCGGTCCAGGTTCAGAATATCTCTGAGAAGGACCTATAGGGGCGTCCACTCAGAGATATTCTGAACCTGGACCGCCTGTTGTATTACAATCGTTTTTTATCTGTTGTGAAAAAATTTTGTCAGAAATACATTCTTTGCAAGGCTGCCCTGATCCAGCTCCTCATACGCAGCCCGGGCCTTCTTCTCCTCATCAAAAAGTCCGAATACCGTCGGGCCACTGCCGCTCATCATGGCATTCACCGCGCCGCACCTCTTCATGCACTCCTTGATCTCTTCAATGACGGGATACGCCGGAACCGTAACAGTCTCCAGCACGTTACCCATCCGCTCCGCCATTTTGTACAGATCCCCATCTCTGATGGCCCTTATCTGGCCGTCAATATCGGGATGGTACGGCAGATGATCCGCCTTAAGGTTCCCATAAACGAACGCTGTGGAAACGTGAACCGGCGGCTTCGCCAGCACTACAAACGCATCCGGGGCATCCGGAAGAGGCGTCAGCACATCTCCGATCCCTTCCGCCAGAGCCGTTCCCCGCATGATACAGTACGGGACATCCGCGCCGATCTTTACGCCACGCTCCATCAGCTCCGCCTGGGAAAGGCCAAGCCGGAACATCCGATTCATGCCCACCAGTACCGCCGCCGCATCGGAGCTTCCGCCCGCCAGGCCCGCAGCCACCGGAATATATTTTTTCAGATGAATCTTTACGCCCTGCTGAAGGCCGAACTCATCCATCAGAAGCTTTGCCGCTTTATACACGAGATTATCCGGACCGGTGGGGAGGAAATTCAGATTCGTACTGACTGTGATCCCCGTCTCCCGGCTCTTTACCATCTCGATCTGGTCGTACAGGCAAACGCTTTGCATCACCATCCGCAGATCGTGATAACCGTCCTCCCGCCTGCGCAGAACATCCAACCCAAGATTGATTTTTGCCATCGCTTTCAGCTTCAGTTCATTCATCCTTGTACTCTCCTGCATTTTGTATACAATCTGTTTCTATTTTACCGTCAACACCTGCTCATGTCAATAAAAGAAAGCCAGATTTTCTACCTTCTGTTTTTTCTATTTTTATGAAAACTGACGGACAAGGCTTTTCATCAGAATCAGGCAGTCCCCTTTTCTGACCTGCTCCGATTCGAGCCCGTTCATCTCCATGATCTGCTGCGGAGTGAGGTAATACTGTTTCGCAATATCCCACAGCGTTTCTCCACCCTGCACGATGTATCCGACTATCCCCGGCACAGCCTCCAGCTTTTCCAGCTCATACTCCTTTTCGCTGATTCCGTGGATGCACTGCTGCGTCCTGGCCCGCGCGACAAATATGTTCAGGCTGATCGTCACCCTGACCTCGATCTCCTCGCTGTCCGCCATCGTCGCCAGAAGCTGCTCCATATCCGCGGTGAGGGTGAAACGGCACGCATCGTCGATGCCCGGCACCTCCGCCACATGGGTAAAGGGGATGATTCCCTCCAGCACGGCAAAGGGCATCGTATCATCTGACGAAATATAGAGGATTGACACCGGCACGGCTCCCTCGATCCGAATACCGTCCTCGACTATCTCCGTATTATCGATCTTGATGCTGCCGTTGCTGTGGCATATCTGCAATATTCTCGGCTTGGCCGCCTGTATCCGTATCCTGCCACCCGCCTTGCACTTTGATTCGTTCTTCATCACGAGGCTTTCATATACCTCTCTGCTGGTCGTAAGCTCCAGCTCTTTTTCCGGAGAATAGACATCCTCCAGTATTTCCGCCTCCTCCGTCCCGTACAACCGGATCTCGAACTCCAGCATTCCTTCCAGATGGAACAGCCGCATTTCCCCGTCGGTATCCTCCTTCACCGTCAGTTCCGGCTGCGCCAGCGAGATCTCCATATCCGGAACGAGGCCCGGACGGCATCCGCCGCACTCGATCGTCCCCTCAAAGGGCACAAGCTGTTCCTGCCACTGTACGCTCTGGTTTTCGTCCTCCGCCCGGTACAGCACGAACAGGAAAATATTTCCCTGAGCGGAAAATTTCCCGTCCTGCAGCGAAATCCGGCAGCCGCGAAGCTGTATGCTGTCCCATAAGATCTCATGGATGTTCGGCTTGTTCGAGGGGATCTGAATCTCCTCCTTCAGCCGGAGAATATCCTTCTTCTGCACCTCAAGCTGCATCAGCTCCAGCTTTTTCCTCCGCTCACACAGCTCAATAGAGGACTGCGTCTCCACTGCGGCGGACATATCATAGATCTCATCCACCGAAGCATAGAAGCTCAGAAGCCCCCGGATCGCCAGCTTCCTGGAGTTGATCAGCGTTACATTCAGATCCTCCGTTTCATACCGGACACGGACATTGTCACCTGCCTCCAATCCCTCCACTGTGATCGCTTCATCGAAGGGAAGCTTCGCATCCAGCCGGTGTATCTGCCGTTCCTTCGTATCATCCAGATAGAGAATACCCACCTCCATGTACCCGTCTACATACAGCTTTCCGTTCTCGGCCCTGGTATGCTCCAGAGTGACGCGCTCCCGGCTCTGAATGATCATCTGGGCATCCGGCCGCACATCCGGAACGTTCAGATCCTCATCCAGTGTGATCTGCGTTCCCGCCTGCTTTATCTGCCTGCACATGTGTATGTTTTTCATCAAAAGCTCCATACGCTCCCGCCTTTCCATACTATATTCCTTTTTGATTCTGCTGCCGGTACACCACCCTGTCCTTTCCGCTCCTGCGATGATGCATCAGCCTATCCGCTCCTCCCTGCCGCTACTGTATCAGGACGTCCTTTTCCCGCGCTTCGATCTTCACAACGAGAACGGGACAGGAGGGCTCCTTCGGAAGCTTTTCCTGCCCGGAAGGGCCCAAAAGCCGTGTGTCAAAGTAAACGGTCTCCTCATCCTCCGTACATCCTGCCACCTGTATGCTGTACCCTCCGCTTGCCTGCTCGCCGTATCCCCTTACCAGATACATATCCCCGCCGTCCGTATACGTCATCCGTATTTCGTCCTCTTTATTTTCCTCGATCAGTTCCGTAAGCTCCTTCGGAAGCTTCATGATGTCAACGACCGTATAATCAACTTCTTTTCCGTTATCTGCCGTCTCTTTTTCCGGCGCACCGCAGCCTGCAAGCACACCTGACAGCATGATAAAAAGAAACAACAGAATTCTGCATTTTCTCATCAGCCGCACCATTCCATCGCTGTCTCTTATACACATCTCCGAGCCCACGAGACGGAGCTACATCT
>CAMTFT010000031.1 GCA_947071365.1 uncultured bacterium
TTTTAAGTATGAAAGAGTTAAATGATATGCTTCCGTTTTTGATTCCACTCGTAATTGCCCAATTTGCGCTTCTTATTTATACGCTGCACCATATTTTGACGCATCAAAATTATAAACGGGGAAGCCGGGGACTTTGGCTGGCGGTGGCTATTGTGGGAATGGAATTTATTGGGCCGATTTTATATTTTCTGTTGGGAAAAGAGGAAGAATAATGGATATGCTGACGATTTCCCGCGTTTCAAAAACGTTTGGGAACAGAAAGGTCATCAATAATCTCAGCTTTTCGGTGCCGGAGCACAGTGTCTTCGGATTTATCGGGGAGAACGGCGCAGGGAAGACGACGACAATGCGGATGATACTCGGACTTTTACAAATGGACCGGGGGCAGATTACGGTAAACGGGGAGCAGGTGGTCTACGGACAGAACAGGACGAACCGGTATATCGGGTATCTGCCGGATGTCCCGGAATTCTATGGCTTTATGACGCCGATGGAGTACCTGCGGCTGTGCGGGGCAGTGACGGGAATGACAAAAAAGGAGACGGAGGATCAGGCAAAAAAGCTTCTTGACATGGTAGAGCTGTCACACCATGAGAAAAGGATATGCGGTTTTTCCAGGGGAATGAAGCAGAGGCTTGGCATCGCCCAAGCGCTTTTAAACAGGCCGAAGCTTCTTATCTGTGATGAGCCGACCTCGGCGCTTGATCCGGTGGGCCGGAAAGAGATTCTGGATATTTTATCTTCGATTCGAAGACATACGACGGTGCTGTTTTCCACGCACATCTTGTCGGACGTGGAGCGCATCTGTGACGAGGTGGCATTTTTGCATCAGGGCAGCATCGCTTTTTGCGGGACGATGGAGGAGATAAAAAGCGCCGGAAGCGGAAGAGGCTATGAAGTGGAATTTTTCAGATCGCAGGATGCCGGGGCGTTTGCAGAGGTATTTCAGGGAGGCAGCAGGATGGAGCGGAATGTGCTGCGGTACGAACGAAAGACGGAGGCGGATATGATGCAGGCAATGCGTTTTCTGGGTCAGCGCAGTATCCCGGTGCAGAGGATACAGATGCTGGAGCCGACGCTGGAATCGCTGTTTATGGAGGTGACCGGACGGTGAAATGGCGGACTGAATTTATATGGAAGAAAGTGGCCGGATAATGAAATGGCGGGTCGAATTTATATGGAAGGAAGTGACTGGATAATGAGATCGCTGGCTGCATTTACACGAAAAGAGTTTCTGGAATCTGTCAGGACAGGCAAGTTGATGGTACTGCTGCTGGTTTTCGTTCTGTTTGGCATCATGAATCCGGCAATCGCAAAGCTGACGCCGTGGCTGATGGAAACGATGGCGGAAAATATGGAGGAGACCGGGCTGATCGTATCAGCTACGGAGGTGAATGCCATGAGTTCCTGGATGCAGTTCTACAAAAACGTTCCCATGGCGCTGCTTGTCTTTGCGGTGCTCACCGGAGGAATCCTTACCGGGGAATACGAGAGAGGGACGCTGATCCATATGGTGACTAAGGGGCTGGAGCGCTGGAAGGTTCTGACAGCAAAGACGGCCGCACTGCTCGTTTTCTGGAGTGGAGGTTACTGGGGAATGTACGGGATCACCTGGGGGTATACCGCTTATTTCTGGGACAGCAGTGAGGTAATTCATGAATTTTTCGGGGCTTTTGGTGTGTATCTTCTGGGAATCTGGATGATATCGCTGATATTGCTTGGCTCGTGTGCCTTCCGGTCAGGCGCTGCGCCGCTGGGGACGGCAGGCGGAGGTTTTGTGCTGTCGTACCTGCTGGGGATGGTTCCGGCTGTCCGCGAATACGTGCCGACGCAGCTTCTTTCGGGCTCATCGCTGTTAAGCGGTGCTGCTGCACCGGAGGAGTTTGCGGCTGCGATGTTAGTGACATCCCTGCTGGCGCTGTTTAATTTTGGAGTGGCGCTTCTGTGCTTCAACCGGAAAGCGTTGGTATGAATTTTGCATATGGCACCATTTCTGCGGCAACGGGTCAGACAGCTATGTTGGCAGCACCATCGGGAGGTAGAAGTCCGGTGGTGCTGCTTTTGTATTCGGAAATGGAATAGATGAACATGCAAAAAAGGAATATCAATAATCCCCCCAGGCAGGTTGCGAAAGAAGAAACACAAATTTATAATTAAAAATATGTTTATAAGAACAGAAAGTGGGCAATTATGGGGAAATATATTGTAAAGCGATTGCTGCAGCTCATTCCTGTTTTGATCGGAATCACCTTCTTATCCTTTGGGATGATGCGTCTGGCCGGGGGCGATGCCGTGACCTACATGTATGAGAATGCAGGCGTGGCGGTCTCACAGGAGATCATTGACGAGGCCAAGGAGGAGTATGGACTGAATGACCCGTTCCTTGTGCAGTATGCCAGGTGGTTTGCGGGGATGATAACGGGGGATATGGGGAAGAGTTACGTATCTCAGAGGGATGTGTACGAGACGTTTGTCGAAAAGCTTCCGGCGACGATTCTGCTTACCGTATCTTCGATTTTACTGACAGTCGTACTGGCGATTCCGCTGGGAATCGTGTCAGCAGTCAATCATAATAAGTGGTCGGATTACATGATCCGTTTCCTGAGTTTTATCGGCAATTCCATGCCGAATTTTTTTGCGGCGCTGGTGCTGATCTATTTTCTTTCTGTGAAGCTTCGGCTGTTTCCGGTCATCACGAATGAAAATCTGGCACAGAGCCTTGTGCTGCCGACAGTGACGCTGGCAATCTCCATGGCATCCAAGTACACGAGGCAGGTGCGGGCGACGGTGCTGGAAGAGTTGAATAAGGATTATGTGATGGGCGCAAGGGCGCGGGGCGTGCGCGGCAAAATCATTATCTGGAGAAGCGTAATGAAATCCTCCATGCTGACGATCATCACGCTGCTGGCTTTATCCGTCGGCAGTCTGCTGGGCGGCACTACGATCGTGGAGACGATCTTCATGTGGGACGGAGTCGGAAAGATGGCGGTAGATGCCATTACGATGAGGGATTATCCGATCATTCAGGCGTATGTGGCATGGATGGCGGTCATTTATGTGCTGGTAAATCTGATTACCGATATCGTTTACCATTATCTGGATCCCAGGGTAAGGCTTGGAGGTGATGGAGCATGAGCGTGGCAGTCACAAAGGATGCACAGGGCGTTACTGTCCGGGAGCAGAAAATCAAAAAGAACCATATAAAAATAAAATTGACCGTGTTTATCGTACTGGCATCGCTGCTGGTGCTGGCCGCAGTGTTTGCAAAGTATCTCTGCCCCTATGACCCGTATGCGCAGGATCTGATCCAGGCAATGAAACCGCCTTCCATGGCACATCCTCTCGGCACGGACCGGTATGGCAGGGACATGCTTTCACGTATCGTGATCGGAAGTACGACGAGTATTTTTTCTACGCTGATTCTGGTGGCGGTTGTGACGGTGCTCGGCACGGTCATCGGAATTGTCTGCGGCTTTCGGGGCGGCAGAATAGACACGGTGCTGATGCGTATTTCGGATCTGTTTCTGGCGTTTCCCAGCCTTGTGTTTGCGCTGGCGGTGGCCGGTGTGCTGGGCGGCGGCATACAGAATGCGATCATAGCGCTGGCAGCCATCAGTTGGCCGAAATTCGCGCGGCTGGCCAGAGGACTTACCCTCGCCAGAAAGAATTCGCCGTATCTCATGGCAGCAAGACTTTCTGGCAGCAGTACGGGGAAGCTTCTGTTTAAACACATCCTCCCGAATATTGCAGGGCCGATCCTGGTCACTGCCGTGCTGGATATTGGCACGATGATGATGGAGCTGGCAGGTCTGTCATTTCTGGGACTGGGCGTGAAGCCGCCTATGGCGGAATGGGGAAGCATGATCAATGAGGGCCGCAGTATGCTGCAGGTGGCTCCCTGGATGGTACTGGCTCCTGGGGCCGCGATTTTTGTAACTGTTATGGTTTTTAATCTGCTGGGCGATACGCTCCGGGATTATATGGATCCGAAGCAGAGAGACCGATGATAAATGATTTGGAGGAAAACAGGATGAAGAAAAAAACAGTTGCCGCAATTTTGGCGTGTGTGATGATGGCCGGCCTGATGAGCAGCGCCGCGTCAGCCGAAGGCGAAAAGACGTTTGTTTACGGCACCGTTGGATACGGCGAGGCTCAGGGCGACGCGGGACTGAATCCCCATGACAACTATTCCGGCTGGAGCGCGCTCCGCTACGGCGTGGGGGAGACGCTGTTCAAGTATGATGACAACATGGAGGTGCAGCCGTGGCTGGCTACCGATTATGAATTTGTGGATAACAATACGGTAAAGATCACGCTGCGGGATGGAGTACAGTTTTCAAGCGGCCGGACGATGGATGCACAGGCCGTAAAGGAGTGTCTGGAGCATCTGGTGGAGGTACATGACCGTGCGCCCCATGACCTGCTGATCGACAGTATTGAGGCGGATGGCCTGACGGTAACGATCCATACCTCTGAGCCATGCCCGGCCATCATCAATTATCTCGGCGACCCGTACGGAGCGATCATTGATATGGAATACGGGATTCAGGGCGAGGGCGGCACCGCCAACGTATCAGGCACCGGCCCGTACGTTGCCACAGAGGTAAGCCCGACGGAGATCACACTTGTAAAGAATGAAAACTACTGGGGCGGCGAGGTAAAGGTGGATAATGTCATCGTGAAATCATTTTCTGATGCCGGTTCTCTGTGCGCCTCACTTCAGACCGGTGATATTCAGGGGACGTATGGGCTTCAGTACGACAATTACGTATTGTTTGAGAATGATCCTTCCTATACGATCAATTCGATTCCGACGAGCCGCTGCTTCTTCGGACAGTACAATATGGATTCGGAGATCGTGCAGGATATCAATGTACGAAAAGCAATTGCGATGGGAATCGATAAGGAGCAGTTCTGCAGTGTGCTTGCGTATAACCGCTGCATTCCGGCAGTCGGTGCGTTCCCCGGCAGTTTTTCCTACGGAAATGAAGCTGTGACAGCGCCCTCCTATGACCCGGAGGGGGCAAAAGCGCTCCTCGCAGAAGAGGGCTGGACGGATACGGATGGAGACGGCTACGTGGACAAAGACGGACAGAAGCTGTCAATCAACTGGCTGACGTACCCGAACCGTCTGGAACAGCCGCTGCTGGCTACGTATGCGCAGGATACGCTGAAATCGATCGGCATCGATGTGCAGATCAACAATACGGCTGACCACAGAACCTTTGCGGGAAACGGTGATTTCGATCTGTATCTCAGTTCTGTCACAACAGCGCCCACCGGTGATCCGGAGTATTTCTTTACCAGCACCGTAGTAGGCTCGAAGAATTACGGTAATTATCAGAACGATGAGGTAAGCGCGCTGGTTGACGAGCTGCACACGACATTTGACCAGGAAAAGAGAGGGGAGCTGGCGGTGCAGCTTCAGCAGAAGATTCTGGACGACTGTTCCTTCTTCTTTGTGGCTCATCTGAATATGGGTATCGTTACGAAATCGAATGTGACGGGAATGGCGGCACATCCGTGTGATTACTACGAGATCACCGCTGATCTGGATATCAACTAAGGAGACTTATCATGGAACCATTGCTGCAGGCAGAGCATATCACAATTTGCTATAATGGAAAACCGGTGGTGAAGGATGTCAGCTTCGAGCTTCACGAAGGGGAAATTTTAGGCATCGTAGGAGAATCCGGCAGCGGGAAAAGTACGATCGTCAGGGCCATCATGGGGCTTCTGGGCGGAGGCGGCATGGTGACGAGAGGCGATATCTCGTATAAGGGCCTGAATGTTGTGGATATGTCGGTGAAGGAGCTGCGAAAGCTTCTGGGGCCGGAGATCGGTATGGTGTTTCAGGACTGCGAGGCTGCATTGTGCCCGATCCGCACGGTGGGCGACCAGATCTACGAGAGCATGTCAGAGCACGGGAAAGTGACGAGAAGCGAGATCTATGCAAGGGCGGCCGAGGTGATGGGAAGGATTGGGCTGGACGATGCAAAGCGGGTGCTGGACAGCTACCCCTTTGAGCTGTCCGGGGGTATGAATCAGCGTGTCGGCATCTGTACGGCAATGATGCAGCGCCCGTCGCTGCTGCTGGCGGATGAACCCACCAGTGCGCTGGATGTGACGGTGCAGAAGCAGGTGGTGGAGGAGATGAAGCTGATGCGGGACGTGTATCACACGGCCATGATCGTGGTGACGCACAACATTGGTGTTGTGAATGCGATGGCGGACAAGGTACTGATGCTTCAAAACGGTGAGATGATGGATTACGGCCCGACAGACCGGGTTCTTAGTCACCCGGAGAATGAATATACGAAGAGACTGATGGATTCGGTGCTGAAGTTTTCGCGCAGTGGTGACACCTTGAAATAGACATGAGCATTTCAGTAGATACGGCATGGATTTGGAAATATCTCAGAGAAGGAACTGTAGGGGTGTCCACTCTGAGATATTTCTGAATCCATGCCGCATAGTGAAACTTGAGGAGGAACATTAATGTCAGAGACGATTTTACAGGCCCAGCATTTGAAAAAGGTATTTGTTTCCGGCAAGAGATCCTTCACGGCAGTGAAAGATGTGAGCTTCGAGCTTCAGCGAGGGAAGTGCCTTGGCATCGTGGGCGAATCCGGCAGTGGGAAAAGCACCATCGCAAAAATGATCACTCACCTGACGGATATTACAGAGGGAAGAGTGATATTGCACGGCAGAGATATCACGAATGCGAAGGGAAAAGAGCTACGGGAAGCGTACCGGGAGATGCAGATGGTATTTCAGATGCCGATGGAATCCTTTGATCCGAGGCGGACACTGGGAGACGGCATCGGGGAAAGCCTTCGAAATCACGGGATGAGCCGGGCAGATACACGCAGAAAAGTGGAGGAGCTGCTGGAAATCTGTCATCTGGCACCGGAGTTCGCCGGGCGGTATCCCCACGAGGTCAGCGGAGGCCAGTGCCAGAGAGCCGCGATCGCAAGGGCGCTGGCGATCGAGCCGTCCATTCTGATCTGCGATGAGGCGACGAGTGCGCTGGACGTGACGGTACAGAAGCAGATACTGGAACTGCTGATGGAGCTGAAAGAGAAAAAGAACCTCTCATTTTTGATGATCTGCCATGATCTGGCGCTGGTACAGTTGTTTTGTGATGATGTGATCGTGCTGCATGATGGTGAGGTTATGGAGCATGGCACGATGGAGGAGATCATCCATCATCCGAAGACGGATTATACGAGGCGGCTGATCGATTCGGTGCTGTGAAACGGGAGCGGTCAGTGAAGTGTGAGCAGTTCCGATTTTTTGCCGGGGCTGGAGAAGAGCAGGAAGGAAAAATCTGGCAGGTTACAGAATACGCATACATCTCCATGCTGAATATGAATAGCTCAATATCCCCCTGGGTGGCTTATCCGGGGGGAGTTTTTTTGTTAAGCTGATAAAGATATTTGTTGTATTCATGCTTCAGGGAGGAAATATATGAAAAGAATGAGAAAGCTTATCGCTGGTCTGCTGAGCGCTTCCATGCTGTTTGGCGGCATGGCATCAGGGGTAGGCAGCGCGGAAGAAACGGAAGAGAACACGGTCATTGTCGCGCTTGGCGAGGAGCCCTCCGGCGGTTTCAACCCGGCGGCAAACTGGGGCTCCGGGGAGCACTGCCATGAGCCGCTGATCCAGAGTACCCTTGTGGCAACGGATCTGGAGATGCATATCGTGAATGACCTGGCGACAGAGTACAGTTGCAGTGAGGACGGCCTGACCTGGACGTTTAAGATCCGGGATGATGTCAAGTTCACGGACGGCGAACGGCTTACATCATCGGATGTTGCTTTTTCCTACAATACGGTGAAGAATGCGCCGACTTCGGAGATGGATCTTTCCATGATGGATGAAGCGGTGGCTCTGGATGATACAACGGTGGAGATCCATCTGAACAAACCGTTCAACGCATTTTTGTATTCAGCGGCAGTCATCGGTATCATGCCGGAACACTGTTACGATGAAAATTACGGAGACAACCCGGTGGGCTCCGGCCGTTACATGATGGCGCGCTGGGATAAGGGGCAGCAGGTCATTCTTGAGGCAAATCCGGATTATTACGGGGAAGCGCCGGAAATAGAACGGGTGATCGTCGTATTTATGGATGAGGATGCGGCTCTTGCGGCAGCGAAGGCAGGCGAAGTCGATATGACATACACGAGTGCGACGTACAGTGACCAGGCAATAGACGGTTACTCACTTCTGTCAGTTAAGACGGTGGACAGCCGCGGCGTTTCGATGCCGACGGGCAAAGCTGGCGAGACGAAGGCGGAGGGAGATGTGGTATATGAGGCTGGCAATGATGTGACTGCCGATCTTGCGATCCGGCAGGCGATGAATTATGCGACAGACCGGGATGGTATCATTCATAACGTGCTGAATGGTTACGGAACAGTTGCATACACAGCTTCCGATGGAATGCCCTGGGCGTCCCCGGATATGAAGGTCGATACGGATGTCGAAAAGGCAAAACAGATTCTTGCAGACGGCGGCTGGGCAGACCAGGACGGAGACGGAATCGTAGAGAAGGATGGACTGAAGGCAGAGATTGAGCTGTACTATATGTCAAATGATTCCGTCAGACAGGCGATGGCTTATGAGTTTTCCAACCAGATGAAAGAAATCGGTATCAACATTGTGTGCGTTGGAGAAAGCTGGGATGTGGTATCCACGCACCAGTATTCCGATATGGTTCTCTTTGGATGGGGCTCGAATTCTCCATCGGAGACGTACAACCTGCTTTACAGTACGGGCTGGGGCAATTTCGGATGCTATTACAGTGACACGATTGACGCTTATCTGGATGAAGCGCTTGCAGCGCCGGATCTGGAGGATTCCTATGAGCTGTGGCAGAAGGCACAGTGGGACGGCACAGAGGGCGTAGCGCCCCAGGGAGCCGCAACGTGGGTATGGTTCGCGAACGTTGACCATCTGTATTTCGTGCGTGACGGACTGAAGGTTGCAGAGCAGAAGCTTCATCCCCATGGACACGGCTGGTCGGTGCTTAACAACGTAGACCAGTGGTCCTGGGAATAAGGCAGAGATTTATCGAGAAAACAGCTTACTTGGAGGAAACTTATGAAATCCGGAGGTTTATTTGGCTTTCTGATCAAAAATATACTGAAGGCTGTCACATTGATGATCGGCATAAGCATACTGGCATACTTTCTTGTGACAGTATCGCCGCTGGATCCGGTAAAGGCAAATGTGGGAGCCACTGCTTACGCAAACATGGGGCCGGAAAAGAAGGCGCAGCTCCAGGAGTATTGGGGAGTCAATGAGCCCCCGGTGGAACGGTATCTGAACTGGGCCGGAAAATTCATACGCGGCGATATGGGGATTTCCCTGAAATACGGACGGCCGGTTGCTGAGATCATTAAGCAGAAATTCCTGAATTCTCTGGTTCTTATGGCGGCAGCGTGGATTCTGTCGGGCCTGATCGGGTTTGCCCTGGGAATTATAGCGGGAGTTTACGAAGGGCGATGGCCGGATAAACTGATAAAAGGTTATGCCATGACGCTGGCCAGCGCGCCCACCTTCTGGATCGCGCTTGTCATTTTGATGGTGTTTGCTGTAGAACTGAAATGGTTTCCCGTGGGTATGAAAGCGCCGATCGGTGTGGATCCGTCAGAGGTGACGATCATGGATAGCCTGCGCCACATCGTGCTTCCCGCATTTACGCTGAGCGTGGTGGGAGTGGCTAATATTACGCTTCATACAAGGGAAAAAATGGTGGATATTATGGAGAGCGAATTCTTTCTGTTTGCCAGGGCACGGGGAGAGCGGACATGGTCTATCGTGAGAAGGCACGGCCTGAGAAACATATTGCTGCCGGCCATCACGATACAGTTCGCCTCTGTCAGTGAGATCTTTGGTGGCTCCGTACTGGTCGAGCAGGTCTTCTCCTATCCGGGGCTTGGACAGGCTGCCGTCACGGCAGGGCTGGGGAGCGATGTAACGCTTCTGCTTGGAATATCAGTCGTCACTGCCGCCTTCGTTTTTGGAGGCAATCTGATTGCGAATATCCTGTATGGCATCATCGACCCGAGAATCAGGAGGGGGCAGAGAATTGGATAAAAATATGGAATTGCAGGTGTATGCCTGTCTCTTATACACATCTGACGCTGCCGACGACTTAATAGGTG
>CAMTFT010000032.1 GCA_947071365.1 uncultured bacterium
CCGACATTCCCGCAGACCTTATCAGCCAGTACGGGATATATACGGTTCCGATGCACGTAAGCTTTGGTGAGGAAACAAAGGATGACGGTACGTTTCCCACCACGGACGTATTTGACTATTACAAGAAAAGCGGCAGCCTTCCCAGAACAAGCGGCTGCAACGTAAAAGATTTTGATACGATCTTCGATGAAATACACGATCGCCACCCGGAAAGCCGTATTCTGTATCTGGCGTACTCCGCAGCGACCACCTGCTCCTACCAGAGCGCTGCCATTTCCGCAGAAGCCAGGGATTACGTAACCTCATTCGACACAAAACAGGTGTCAGCCGGACAGTGCATGGTCGTCATTCTGATGGCGAGGTTCC
The DNA here is from genome assembly GCA_947071365.1 of uncultured bacterium. Taxonomy (GTDB): domain Bacteria; phylum Bacillota; class Clostridia; order Lachnospirales; family Lachnospiraceae; genus Choladousia. Next base: position 367 of record CAMTFT010000032.1, read on the forward strand.
TTGAAGCCAACCCGGATGCGGAGGTTGCCACCGTTCTGGAACAGGCAAAAAAGTACAGTGAAACATGCCACATGGGCTTCTTCCCCGGAGACCTGGATTATCTGAGAGCCGGCGGCAGAGTCAGCAATATCGCATATCTGGGCGCGAAGATCCTTTCCCTCAATCCACTGATCGAGCTGGTCGGCGGAGAGCTTATTGCCACCAGAAAATACCGCGGCAACATGGATAAGGCAGCCAAAAAACTGTTTGAGGATTTTATCGAAAAGCATAAGCTTTCCAGAGAACTTCTCTATTTCCCATATTCCCCGGGATTATCGGAAAAAACAAAAAATGATATTGAAGCAAGGGCAGTTTCCCTCGGTTTTCAGGAAATACGCTGGATCCAGACTGGAAGCGTCGTTTCCACCCACAGCGGCCCCGGCGCCTTCGGCGTATGCGGTATTTCCCAGAAAGCATGAGATATCTTCAATGAAATACGAGATGTTTCGAATGGAGCAGGCGATATTTCCTGAAAACAGGATTGACAGCCTGCTTCTCTCTGATATAAGGTATTATAGGTATAAAACATTAATCTGAAACAGGAAGTGTTATGAAATGGCAACCATTTTAATTGTCGAAGATGACCGGAACATGCGTCTTCTGACCTCCGCAAGACTTGTGGATCTCTATACCGTCGTGAGCGCCTGTGACGGCCTTGAGGCCCTGGAGCGCATTCATCAGGGCGGAATCGACCTGATCGTGGCGGATATCATGATGCCGCGCATGGATGGATATGAGCTGCTGAAAACGATCCGGGAAGAGGGCTACAAGACACCCTATCTGCTGCTTACCGCCAAAGAATCACTGGATGACAAGCAGCAGGGCTTTGAGCTGGGAACGGATGACTACATGACGAAGCCCTTCAGCAGCGACGAGCTGCTCTGGCGCGTCAGTGCGCTTCTGCGGCGGGCAAATATTTCCCAGAGCAAGAAGATCGTTCTGGGAAGCGTGACGGTGGACTCCGAGAAATACGCCGTCTACTCTGATTCCGACTATATTGAATTTCCAAAAAAGGAATTTGACCTGCTGTTCAAGCTCCTCTCCTACCCGAATCAGATCTTTTCAAAGGAGCAGCTTCTCGACAGCATCTGGGGAATCAACTCCGGCACCGGAGGAGATACCATCAAGACACACGTAAACCGGATCCGTAACCGTCTGTCCCAGATCCATGAATTCCGGATCATGACGATCAAGGGACTCGGATATAAAGCAGACATCAACAGGGAGTTCATCAATGGCGAGAAATGACATTGTCCGTTCCATGCGAAAATATATCATCCAGCTCGTGATCCTCGTCACGTCGCTGGTGATCATCATCAATGCACTGTATATGTTCATGACGTGGCTGATCACGGAAATCGGCGCAATCGATGACGTTTATCTGCGCGCGGAATTTCAGTTTCTCAGTACGCTCGTTGTCGTGCTCTTTCTTCTGACCGTTATCTTTGCCATTATGTACAGGCGCAGGAAACGGGAGCTGACCACATTAACGGAAAGTATCAAAAAGGTGGCAAACGGAGATTTCACAGCCAGAATTGCCTACGATGAACGTGACTCCATGGCACACGTTTACAGAGATTTCAATAAGATGAGTACGGAGCTGGAAAGCGTCCAGTTCCTGAGAAAGGATTTCATCAACAGCTACTCCCACGAATTCAAGACGCCGATCGCGTCCATCAACGGCTTCGCCTCCCTGATGCTGGAAAAAGAGCTGTCCCGGGAGGATCAGCACACCTATTTGCAGATCATTCAGGAGGAATCCGAACGATTGTCCAACCTTACCAGCAACACGATACTTATGTCAAAGCTGTCGTCACAGAAGATCGTTTCGTCGAAGGAACGGTATGACCTGGGAGAACAGCTCAGGCAGTGCGCGATCATTCTGTCCCGCGAATGGCTGAAAAAACAGCAGACCTTCAGCGGCGAATTTCCGAATATCGAGTACGTCGGAAACCGGGAGCTGATGAAGCATCTGTGGATCAACCTCATGAACAACGCAATCAAATACACGCCTCCCGGCGGCGAGATCTCCGTAACGCTCTCTTATCAGGATAAATACATCACCGTGACAGTCGCAGATACCGGCCGTGGAATGGATGAAGACACGCTGTCCCATTTATTTGACCCGTATTATCAGGGCGACCGCTCCCACTCCGGCCAGGGGCTTGGCCTTGGTTTGTCTATCGCAAAGAAGATCGTTGCGCTCAGTGGTGGCAGTATTCAGGTAAAGAGCAGGGTGGATGAGGGAAGCGAATTTACTGTGACGCTTCCCCGCTCCTGACGGCTATGCTGACCCTGCACAAATACTTACTCCACCCGGGTATCTCTTAAAAGTACGATACTTTCATACGGCCTTAAAGCCCTCAGATCATCCCCGATATCTTCCTGCGGGTAATTGCCAAGCAGATACTCATACCCCCTGCAGCATATCGGCTTCTCCAGCTTTACCGCCGTATCCGCAAAATTGCTGATAACAAGCAACTCCTGCTCCTTCGTTGACCGCCTGTATGCGAACACCTCCGGCTGCTCCTGATTCAGAAACTCGATGGAGCCCTTCCGGATCACTGCGTACTGCTTTCTCAGTCTTACCAGCTTTTTGTAATAATTGAGAATGGAGTCCGGATCCGCTTCCTCCGCAGCCACGTTAATGTAGCTGTGGTTATCCGGTATACTGATCCACGGCTCATGTTCTGAAAATCCCGCATACTTCCCGGAATCCCACTGCATCGGCGACCTGCCGTTATCTCTGGAGCGCTGTCCCAGTATTTCCAGCGCTTCTTTTTCTATCTTTCCCTCTTTTTGCAGGATCTCGTAATAATTAATGCTCTCCACATCCCGGTACTGGCTGATATCTCCATAACCCGGATTCGTCATTCCCAGCTCTTCCCCCTGGAAGATGTATGGTGTACCCCGCAGTAGATGAATGTACGCTGCAAGCATTTTCGCAGATTCCTTCCAGTACCGCTTTTCATCTCCCATTCTGGAAACGATCCGGGGCTGATCGTGGTTGCACCAGAATACGGCGTTCCATCCGTTCTGCTTTTCCATCCCTGTCTGCCACGTTTCGAACAGCTCCTTCAGTTTCCGGTAGTCCGTCTTCATCAGCGCCCACTTGTTTCCATCCTTATAATCCGCTTTCAGGTGGTGGAAACTGAAGCACATGGACAATTCCTTTTCCTCTGGATTGGAATACCGAACGCAGTTGTCCAGACTTGTGGACGACATTTCTCCCACAGTGATCATATTTCCCATATCCGTATCCTCAGACAGCTCCTTCAGGAATTCATGGACATGGGGACCGTCGGAATAAAATCTTCTGCCGTCTCCCTGCGTATCGTCCTCAAACGTATCCGGCTTGGAGATCAGGTTGACCACGTCGAAGCGGAAGCCCTTCACCCCTTTGTTTTTCCAGAAACGGATCACATCCTTCAGTTCCTCACGCACCCTGGGATTGTTCCAGTTCAGATCCGCCTGCGTCACGTCAAACAGGTGAAGATACCATTTCTTCAAGGACGGCACATACTCCCAGGCTGAACCGCCGAATTTTGACTGCCAGTTCGTAGGAGGGGCCTGTGGGCTGCCCTCCCGAAAGATATAGTAATCCATGTACTCTTTGTCGCCGGAAAGAGCCTTCTGGAACCATTCATGGCGCGTGGAAGTATGGTTGAATACCATATCAAACATGAGACCCATTCCACGCTCCCCGGCTTTCTGAATCAGCTCCTCCACATCCTCCATGGTCCCGAAAAGCGGGTTGATCTTCCTGTAATCCTCCACGTCATATCCGTTATCGTTGAGAGGAGAGACGAAAAACGGTGTGCTCCAGATATAATCAACTCCCAGGCTCTTTATGTAATCAAGCTTTTCAATGATACCCCGGATATCTCCAACTCCATCTCCGTTGCTGTCATAAAATGACTTCGGATAAATCTGATAAACTGTACTTCCTCTGAAATCTACCATATCTGCTCCTATTCAAATACCGCCACAACGGTTTCTTTTGCTTTTCCGTTTACCCCCGTAAAAAACTGGAGATTTTTAGCCTCACCCTGTTCTGTAATAATACATACGGTGGTATCCGGGTGGCCTGCCGCCCTGATTTTGTCCCGGTCAAAGCGCAGCAGCGGTGTTCCTGCCGATACCCTCTGGCCCTCCGACACGAGATACTGAAAACCGTCTCCCTGCATATCGACCGTATCGATTCCCACATGGAGAAGTATTTCCATCTTGTTGTCCATTGTCAGCCCACAGGCGTGTCTCGAATCCGTCATCAGCATGCTTACCGTTGCATCCACAGGAGCGTACAGAGTATCATTTTCCGGAATCACTGCGATACCTTCCCCCATAATGCCTTCGGAAAAGACGCCGTCGCCCACTTCTTTCAGTTCGATCACCTTTCCACTAAGAAATGCTGTAAATTCTTTCTGTTTTTCCTCTTTATTTCTCTTAGCAGCCGCAACTACTCCCGCTGCAACACTTTCTCCCATACCTGCCGCAGCTTCTGCCGTCGGTACTTCGTTCTTCACAGCCAGTTTTTTCTTTCCAACAAGAACGGTCAATGCAAACGGAACCGCCACCGCAATCACCATGCAGACTGCAAAACTGAGCATAAAGCTGGGGCGGATGGAAAGGATACCCGGAAGTCCCCCTACACCGATCGCATTTGCAGTCGTTCCCATTGCCACACATACGACTGCGGCACATGCGGAGCCAATCATTCCGCATACGAACGGAAATACATGCTTCAAATTAACTCCGAAAATGGCCGGCTCCGTTACGCCGAGATAACATGAAATACACGCCGGTACATTTACTTCCTGTGCTTCCGCATTTTTTCTCTGGAGAACGATCATTCCGAGAACGGCAGAGCCCTGTGCAATATTGGACAGCGCGATCATCGGCCACAGCATCGTTCCGCCGTAATCCGCGATCAACTGCAAATCGATGGCATTCGACATATGATGAAGTCCCGTGATAACCAGCGGCGCATATACAAAACCAAACACCGCTCCAAACAGTACCTTGAAGGAACCAGTAATTCCCGCGTAAACTACGGAAGATATCGCGGAACCGATCTTCCAGCCCACCGGGCCCAATACGAAATGTGCCGCGATAACGGACAACAGCAGGCTGCAGAACGGTACAACGATCATTGACACTACCTGCGGCGTGATCTTGCGGAAAAACTTTTCCAGATAAACCAGCGTGAAAGCTGCCAGAACTGCCGGAATCACCTGTGCCTGATAACCGATCATTTTTATCTTAAAATAACCAAAATTCCATACCGGAATATCCGCTGCAGCAGTCCCGGCTACGGCGTATGCGTTCAGTAGCTGTCCCGATACGAGCGTCAGACCAAGTACGATTCCAAGCATCTGCGTCGTACCCATCTTTTTCGTCACAGACCAGCAGATACCTACCGGCAACATATGGAAAACCGCTTCTCCAATGAGCCACAGAAAGCTGTCCAGTCCTGCCCAGAACTGACTGATATCGCACAGCGTCTTCGTCCCGTTTTCGAACAGATACAGACTGTCAATACAGTTTCGAAAGCCGAGGATCAGACCACCCGTTATGATCGCTGGAATCAGAGGCGCAAAGATCTCTGCCAGCGCCGTGATCATCCTCTGCAGCACATTCTGGTTCTGCTTCGCAGCCTTCTTTACAGCATCCTTTGATACTCCCTCGATCCCCGATACGGCAATGAAATCATTGTAAAAATCTGCCACGGTATTTCCAATGATAACCTGGAACTGTCCTGTCTGCGTAAAGCTTCCCTTCACCACCTTCATAGCTTCAATCTTCTGAATGTCCGCTTTTCCAGGCTCATTCAGCACAAATCTCATTCGCGTCATACAGTGTGATACCGCTGCGATGTTTTCTTTTCCGCCCACAAGATGCAGCAGCTCTTTTGCGTCTTCTACGTACTTACCCATTTCCTTCCTCCTGATTCTTTTACATTTTCTTCATTCTTGTTCAAACAAGTTCTTATGTTTTATTTATATCACACTTGTTTGAACATGTCAATAGCATTCTGAAAATTTGTTTAAACAAGTTTCCCGGATACGCTTCTGCTCTTTTTGCGTACAACATTTTCTTACACTTTCCTTTTGCCGCTTGACTTTCCTCTATTCTGAATTATAATAATATCATATGTTTAAACAAGCAGGGGTGATTTACGTATGCCGAAGGCAAAATACGCAGAAATATACAAAGATTTGAAGACGAAAATAGAGAATGGGACGTATGAATTTCAGGAGCTGCTGCCATCAGAGAACAGCCTGATCCTCACATACGATTGTTCCCGCAACACGATACGAAGGGCCATCAGCGACCTCGTCACAGACGGGTATGTCCAGACCATGCAGGGAAAGGGTGTGCGCAATATCTTTCAGCCTACATTGCAGACCTCCTTCACCATCGGCGGCATCGAATCCTTCCGGGAATCTGCCCTTAGAAATAACCAGACTTCCCGGACGAAGGTTCTATGCTTTACGGAGATCACGGCAGACAAAAAAATATCCGACCGGACAGGTTTTCCGGTCGGCGCAAGGCTATACTACCTGCAACGACTTCATTATCTCGATGGAAAGGCTCTGATCCTGAACCACAACTATTTCCTGCAGGATGTGGTAACGAGCCTTACCCCGGAGATCGCAGAGCATTCTATTTATGAATATCTGGAAAATACTCTCCACATCTCCATCGTTACCAGCAAGAGAGTCATGACCGTTGAAAAAATGACGGAGATCGATGAAAAATATCTGGATCTTGGTGATTACAACTGCCTTGCGGTGGTCAGCAGCCAGACATATAACAGCGACGGGATCATGTTCGAGTATACTCAGTCGCGTCACCGCCCTGATTATTTCCGATTTCAGGACAATGCCACGAGACGAAGTAAGTAGTCCTTCATCGCAAATTTCTGTTCTGCAGATAACAGCCTGGAGGGCATGACATATTCAATCCCGGCTGCACTGGAAAAGGAGTATTAAAACCACCTCCTGTCATACGGTATGTACGATAGAAGGTGGTTTTCTACGTTACAGGGTCAACATTTACATATCATAGTACCTGCTAAATTCTGCCGGATGCGGAATACGGCTAATCTCAATGCTGTCAGCCCGTATCGTCCTGATCCAGTTTTTAATCAGATTTTCCGGAAATACACCGCCAGCAGTCAGATACTCGTGATCCTGCTCCAGCGCATCCAGCGCCTCATCCAGACTGGCTGGCAAATGCCCCAGCCTGCTCCGCTCCTCTTCCGGCAATTCAAAGAGGTTAAAATCGAAGGGGCCCCAATTATGATCGGCTGGATCGATCTTATTGCGAATACCATCCAGCCCTGCCATAAGAATTGCAGCATATGCATAATAAGGATTACACATGGCATCCGGATTTCGCAATTCAAAGCGCTTTTTATCCGGTGATTTTACATAAGCCGGAATACGGATGACAGCACTGCGGTTCGCCATAGCGTAACCAATCGTTACCGGAGCTTCAAAGCCTGGAATCAGGCGTTTGTAGGAATTAGTGGTCGGATTGGTCAGCGCGCACAAACTGCGGACATGAGTCAACAGACCTCCGATAAAATACATTGCTGTCTGACTTAGCTGCGCGTAATTATCCGCATCGTAAAACACAGGCTTGCCGTCCTTCTTCAGCAGCATATGGACATGCATTCCATTCCCTGCCTCTCCCAAAACAGGCTTTGGCATCAGGGTTGCCGTCATGCCATGAGCAGCGGCAGTATTCCGGATCACGTATTTCGCCGCCATAGTAGCATCGGCCAAACGTGTCATTTCACCCAGCTCCACCTCTATCTCCATCTGCCCGGAACCACCCACCTCATGATGATGGTACTTCACGTCTACTCCCCACTTAGCCATCTCCACACACATTTCATTGCGCAGATCGAAGTTCACATCTCCCGGCTGGTCTGCATGGTAGCCTTCCTTCGGCCGTGTATGAAAACCATTATTCTGCTCCGGCGGGCAATCTGAGGACCAGACTGACTCCTGGCTGTAAAGCCGGTAGCCTACTTCATTCGGCTTTTCGCTGCAGCTCACACCGTCAAAAATATGAAATTCATACTCCGGCCCAATAATCATCTCGTCTGCAATTCCCAGCTCCTGCATATATGCAATTGAACGCTTCGCCACATTGCGCGGATAATGAGTGAAGGGACGATTTGCCGGATGTTCAATAACCATCACATCACCAATCATGGACAATGTAGGAATCTTAACAAAAGAGTCTGTCACCGCAGTCGTAATATCCGGAATAAAAACCATATCACTGTTTTCCACCATAGCATATCCATAATTGGAACCGTCAAAACCGATGCCATTTTCAAGAATATCCTCTGTAAAACGTGCGGCCGGAATAGTAAGATGCCTCCACCGTCCGCGAAGGTCAATCATTTTGAAATCCACAAACTGAATTCCCTGTTCTTGAATAAAAGCCTGAACCTGCTTAATGTCCTGAAACATCTCTGCCTCCTTTCTATTTTCCAAATGTCGCTTTTTCATCCATACAAATTACTGGATATAATATACGTAATCATCCTTTCTTGGTGCAGCGGCCCTGAGTGGAGCAGCCGCATATCCAAGAATCAGATGGCCGATACCCTCATAATTCCCCTCAATGCCAAGATTCTTCAAAATCTCCTTGCCTTCCTCAGACTCAAATTCTTCCTTTGCCCGGTGGATCCAGCAGCTGTCTACGCCGAGATCTGCTGCCGCATTCATAAGATTACCCATGACCAGACTACCATCATAGATATAGGTAGGCACGTCCTTATTGGCCAGAACAATCAGAAGCTCCGGTGCCCCATAGAATGGATCATGACCTTCCCCCTGCCCCATAATCCTCGCATTCATAGCAGAGAGCTTGTCCCGCATCTCCCTGTTTGTAACTGCAATAATAATCGGTGACTGCCTTCCCATACCAGAAGCTGCGTAAGTGCCGGCCTTTATAATTGCCTGCAGTTTTTCTTCTTCGATCAGCTCCGGCTTATATGCGCGGCAGCTCCTTCTTGTTTCTAATACCTTTAATGTTTCTGACATCTTTATTCTCCTTTCATTACTGTTTTTATCACTGCTGTCTGCTCAGAATCAGTTTCACCGCATCAAATCAATTAATGTATCTATTTTACTTTCCTCACAGACTGCTTTCTTAATTCAAACATTCTGGTTTTTGCTCTGTTTTGATTATAGCATCTCAAAAGTGAATAGACAACAATCGCTTTTTATTCATGTCATTGGACTTTCAATATATGCCAAATAACGGTGCTTTTCTGCGTCTTTTTTCACCTTTAATGACAGCTTTTCTCTCCGAATTAACGCCCTTAATTCATGCAGTACCTCTATCTGTTCACGTTCTGTTGTTGCTGAAACTTTAATATTTATACTCACTTTATCCCTCCTATGCAACACCTTATAGTTTTGGAATAAAAATCGCTTTTAATTCGTTAAGCCATATATTTTACCCTGAGACGGTTTAATGCCAGATTTACCCGTTTTCACGCCGCAGGCTACGTGATTTTGCAAACATTAATCGGGCATTCTCTTTCTGCTTTTCGCTGCTTTTCGCTTCGTTTTGCAGGCGGTTTAGCTTGACCCAGCTTACAGGAATATGTGCGCATAAACTGCCATCCTTATTTTCTGCCACAATCTTGCAT
>CAMTFT010000033.1 GCA_947071365.1 uncultured bacterium
TGTAGCTCCGTCTCGTGGGCTCGGAGATGTGTATAAGAGACAGAGAATGGATATAGTGAGCCAAGTGCACACTCAGACATATTTATATGTTTGAGTGCGGATTTGGCGAACGTACTGCATGAGCATGGAGCAAAGCGGAATGCGAATGGAGTCATGTGCGGAGCACATGAATATCCATTGCAGGCCTGAGACGGATTTGGCGAACGTACTGCATGAGCATGGAGCGAAGCGGAATGCGAATGGAGTCATGTGCGGAGCACATGAATATCCATCGTGAGTCGGAGACGGATTTGGAGAATACTACATGAGCAGGAAGCGAAAAAAAAATTCAAATGAAATTGTGCAGGCCCTTGCCATGGTCACACAGCTTGGTATCAGTATGCTGGCGCCGGTGGTTCTGTGTGCGGTCATTGGAAGCTGGCTGGACGAACGCTTCGGATGGTCTGTTACGGCAGTTTTCCTGATACTCGGGATCATGGCAGGCGCAAGAAATACCTGGATTCTGGTAAATAACGTAATAAAACCGGATGACAAGGGGAGATTGGATGATGAAAAGGAAAATAAATGAGACGCTCGCAGAACTGATGACAGGAATTTTTGTGGCTGGAGCAGTGATACAGGTCGTGGAGCTTCTGATTGCGGCAGTACACCCGGAATTTGCCGGTTCTGTATCATCATTTGCAATCGGATTCTGGATAGGAGTGGCAGCCGCCCTCGGTCTTGCCCTGCATATGTACCGGTCCATTGACCGGGCTCTTGATATGGCGGCCGGAGACGCGGAAAAATATATGCGGAAAGCGTATCTTCTGCGGACAGGGGCCATTCTTGTGGTAGCAGGTCTGGTGCATTTTTTACACCTTGGTTATGTAATGGCAGCTTTTCTCGGAATACTCTGTTTGAAATTCGGAGCGTTCCTGCAGCCATTCATGCATAAACTATGGAAGAAATTCCAGAAATAATCATTTCAACGATTCTGAAGGAAAGGAGGATGAAACGTGGAGACTGCAAATTTGCTGGCATCTTCGGGGTCAGATGTGGATTTTATGATACACGGCGTCTTCAGCTATGAGCTTTTTGGTCAGACGTTCTGGATTACGACGACGCATATCGCCATACTGATCGTCATGCTGCTTATCCTTATTTTTGCGGTTGCAGCTAGAATTGCGATCAGCCATGCCAGTGAGTATCCCACCGGGTTCCAGAATGTTGTGGAGCTGGTTGTTGAGATGCTGGATAAAATGGTTGAGAGCAGTATGGGCATCCATGCAAAAAAATTCCGGAATTATATCGGAACCATCTTTATTTTTATTCTTATCAGCAATATTTCAGGTCTGTTCGGACTGAGGCCGCCGACGGCGGATTACGGTGTGACGCTGCCACTTGGTTTGATCACGTTTGCGCTGATTCAGTACAACAACATCAAGTACAATAAATTCGGCGCATTTACGGATCTGTTCAAGCCGCTGCCGTTCCTGTTCCCGATCAACCTGATTGGAGAGATAGCAGTGCCGTTTTCACTGTCACTGCGTCTTTTCGGTAATGTCTTATCCGGTACGGTAATGATGTCACTCATTTACTCATTACTTGCTAAGATCGCGATTGGCTGGCCGGGCGTTCTGCACATCTACTTTGATGTATTTTCCGGCGCGATACAGACGTATGTATTCTGTATGCTGACGATGGTATTCATAACGCAGAAGATACCGGAGGAAAGCTGAGTGTGACGGAGCGATCCGTGTACATTTACAGTGGTGTCTGCACCAGCAGGCATGAGAGTTTATTTTAAGAAATTAAATTTTTAGGAGGTTACTACTTATGGAAGGAATCACAAACGAAGGTTTAGTATTAGCTTGTTCAGCAATCGGTGCAGGTCTTGCTCTTATCGCAGGTATTGGTCCTGGTGTAGGACAGGGTATTGCCGCAGGTCACGGTGCATCAGCAGTTGGAAGAAACCCGGGAGCAAAGGGTGACATCATGTCCACGATGCTTCTTGGACAGGCCGTAGCCGAGACGACAGGTCTTTACGGACTGGCTATCGCATTTATCCTCTTATTCGCAAATCCGCTTATCGGAAAACTTTAAGGAGTGCGACCGAGATGAAGCGAAGCGGAATCGAGGTGCACGGCGGGATAGAGAAAAATATTGACGAAAGGAGGCGAAATCTTGGAACGACTGTTTAATCTTGATCCACAGCTTCTTCATGATGCCGTATTGCTGGCGATCGCAGTATTTGTGATGTTTCTGTTATTATCCTATCTGCTGTTCAATCCGGCTCGGGATTTTCTGAAGAAACGTGAGGAGAGAATTAAGGGAAATATCGATTCGGCTGAAAAGGCGAAGGCGGAGGCTGCAGCGCTTCGTGCGGAGTACGAAGAGAAGCTTCGCAATATTCACAAAGAAGAAGATGAGATTCTGAATGCGGCGCGCAAGAGAGCGCTGGAGAATGAAGAGAAGATCATCGAGAAGGCGAAGGAAGAGGCTGCAAATATCATTGAGAGAGCCAACAAGCAGACGGAGCTGGCTGTCAAGAAGGCAGAAGACGATATTAAGAAAGAGATCATTACGGTGGCTTCCATGATTGCAGGAAAGGTAGTCAGCGAAAATATGAATCTCGATATCCAGGATTCGTTAATTGATGATACATTAAAGGAGATTGGTGAAAAGACATGGCAAAGCTAGTGGCGGGTACCTATGGGGATGCGTTGTTTGAGCTTGCCGTGGAAGAAAATCTCACAGACAGCCTGATGGAAGAAATTTTGATGGTACAGGCTGTACTGAAAGAAAATGACGGCCTTGAAAAGATCCTGATGCACCCGGAGATCTCAAAAACGAAGAAGCTCCAGGTGATCGACGAGGTTTTCAAGGGACGAATATCCGACGCCCTCACAGGTTTTTTGAGAATCGTGGTAACAAAGGGAAGATATAAAAATTTACCGGATATTTTTGCATATTTTATTGCAAGGGTGAAGGAATACAAAAAGATCGGAGTTGCCCAGGTTATCTCGGCGATTCCGCTGGGTGATGCACAGAAGCTCAAAATCGAGAAAAAGCTTCTGGATACGACCCATTATGAGACAATGGAAATCGACTATAAGGTGGACGAAAGCAAGATCGGCGGCCTGATGATCCGTATCGGCGACCGCGTAGTGGACAGCACGATCCGCAGCAAGCTGAACCGTCTTACCGGAAACCTTATGAAGATTTCATTAGAAAGCGAGAAAGAAGGTGTGCAGACCTCATGAATTTAAGACCAGAGGAAATTAGTTCCGTTATCAAAGAACAGATTCAGAGATACTCTTCCGAAATCGCGGTGTCTGACACAGGTAGTGTTATCCAGGTAGCAGACGGTATTGCACGTATCTATGGTTTGGAGACGGCAATGCAGGGTGAGCTTCTGGAGTTTCCGGGAGAAGTGTACGGCATGGTCCTGAATCTGGAGGAAGATAATGTCGGCGCGGTACTCCTTGGAAGCAGTGATGACATTGGAGAGGGAGATATCGTAAAGACTACCGGACGAGTTGTTGAAGTGCCGGTGGGCGACGGAATGCTGGGACGTGTAGTAAATGCCCTGGGTCAGCCGATCGACGGCAGAGGGCCGATTCATGCGGATAAATATCGTAAGATCGAACGTGTGGCTTCCGGCGTTATCGCCAGAAAATCAGTAGATACGCCGCTTCAGACGGGTATCAAGGCAATCGACTCCATGGTGCCGATCGGACGCGGCCAGCGTGAGCTGATCATCGGAGACCGTCAGACAGGTAAGACGGCGATTGCGGTGGATACGATCATCAATCAGAAGGGCCAGGGCGTAAAATGTATTTACGTTGCCATCGGCCAGAAATCATCCACAGTAGCTTCCATCGTAAATACGCTGGAGGAATACGGCGCAATGGATTATACGACGGTCGTGGCTGCTACAGCCAGCGAGCTTGCTCCGCTGCAGTACATCGCTCCGTATTCAGGATGCGCGATCGGTGAAGAATGGATGGAGAGCGGACAGGACGTGCTGATCATTTACGACGATCTGTCAAAGCACGCAGCGGCTTACCGTACACTGTCATTGCTTCTGAAGCGTCCGCCAGGACGTGAGGCTTATCCGGGCGATGTTTTCTACCTGCATTCCAGACTGCTGGAGCGTGCAGCGAAGCTTTCTGATGAGCTGGGCGGAGGTTCTCTGACGGCACTTCCGATCATTGAGACACAGGCAGGAGACGTTTCGGCATATATTCCGACGAACGTTATTTCAATTACAGACGGACAGATCTATCTGGAGACAGAAATGTTCAATTCCGGTTTCCGTCCGGCTATCAATGCAGGTCTTTCTGTATCACGAGTTGGTGGTGCAGCACAGATCAAGGCTATGAAGAAGATCGCAGCTCCGATCCGTGTGGAGCTGGCGCAGTACCGTGAGCTGGCGGCGTTCTCACAGTTCGGTTCCGAGCTGGATGACGATACGAAGGAAAAGCTGGCACAGGGCGAACGCATCAAGGAGATCCTGAAGCAGCCGCAGTACCAGCCGATGCCGGTACAGTATCAGGTTATCATTATCTACGCTGCTACGAAAAAGTATCTGCTGGATATTCCGGTGGATGATATTCTCCGTTTTGAGAAGGAATTCTTTGAGTTCCTGGATACGAAGTATTCAGAGATCCCGGAGAGCATCAAAACAGAAAAGCAGATCACAGATGAGACAGATGCGAAGCTGCAGGCAGCTTTGAAGGAGTTCAAAGCGAACTTTAAATAAGGATGGAAGGCAGATTTTATGAGTTGGTGAATGGGAAAGCTTAAATTCCCGGGAACTGTGTAAATCTGCGTTTGCCAGGAAAGGGTGATAGTATGGCCTCGATGAGAGACATCAAACGGCGCCGCAACAGTATTGCCAGTACCCAGCAGATCACGAAGGCTATGAAGCTGGTGTCTACGGTAAAGCTGCAGAAAACAAAAATGCGCGCCGAGCGTTCCAAGCCGTACTTCGATAAGATGTACGAGACGGTTACCTCCATGCTGGCCAAATCCGGGACAATTGAGCATCCGTATTTGAAGCCGCAGCCCTCCAGCAAGAAGGCTGTAATCCTGATTACCTCGAACCGTGGCCTTGCAGGCGGATATAATTCCAACATTATCAAGACCGTTACAGGTTCCGGTATGAAGAAGGAGGATATCGTACTGTTTGCGGTGGGCAATAAGGGAAGAGAATATTTTGCCCGCAGAGATTACAATATTGCAAAGGAATACCCGGAAGTGATCGAACATCCGATGTTTGCCGATGCAAAGGAGATCTGCGATGAGGTGCTGAAACGGTACGTATCCGGAGAAGTCGGAGAAATCTACGTGGCTTACACGTATTTCAGGAATACGGTAGTCCATGAGCCGCAGCTTTTGAAGCTGCTGCCGGTAGAGGTGAATGAGGCGGATATCGAAGCTGCCCGTTCCAATTCTCTGATGAATTACGAGCCGAAGGAAGAGGAAGCATTGGAGATCATTATTCCAAAATATGTGACCAGTATTCTGTACGGTGCGCTGGTGGAGGCAGTTGCCAGTGAGAACGGTGCGAGAATGCAGGCCATGGATTCCGCGACGAGCAATGCGGAAGAGATGATAGATAAGCTGACGCTGCAGTACAACCGGGCGCGTCAGGGCTCTATTACGCAGGAGCTGACCGAGATTATCGCGGGGGCGAATGCCATATCGTGATGGCACGAGCCGTGCAAAATCAGCGAATGATAATCTGGCCGCTTGCGGACAGGATTATCAGGCGATGATTTTATAGGGCGACGCCCGCGTACCGAGAAGAAGCGAAGCGAATTCGAGGTCCGCAGCACGGCACGAGCCCACAAAGTAGAAGAAGGAGAGTGAATTACAAATATGCAGAATAAAGGTAAAATCACTCAGATTGTCGGTGCAGTACTAGATATTAAATTCACGGAAGGCAAGCTTCCGGCTATATACGAAGCGATTCATATTACAAGAACAAACGGGGAACTGCTGGTGGTCGAAGTCGCACAGCACCTCGGTGACGAGACGGTAAGATGTATCGCAATGGGTCCGACAGACGGACTCGTCAGAGGAATGGAGGCGGTGGCTACAGGTTCTCCGATTTCCGTTCCGGTGGGTGAGGAAACTTTGGGACGTATCTTTAACGTTACCGGTGACCCCATCGACAATAAGCCGGCGCCTCAGGGCGTAAAGTATATGCCGATTCACCGTGATGCACCTTCATTTGAGGAGCAGTCCACTTCAGCGGAAGTGCTGGAGACAGGTATCAAAGTCGTAGACCTTCTCTGCCCGTACCAGAAGGGTGGAAAGATCGGTCTGTTCGGCGGTGCCGGTGTAGGTAAGACAGTTCTGATTCAGGAGCTGATCCGAAATATCGCCACAGAGCACGGTGGATACTCCGTATTTACCGGCGTAGGCGAGCGTACCCGTGAGGGTAATGACCTGTACCATGAGATGCAGGAATCAGGCGTTATTAATAAGACAACGATGGTGTTCGGACAGATGAACGAGCCGCCGGGAGCAAGAATGCGTGTCGGTCTGACAGGATTGACCATGGCGGAGAATTTCCGTGATGAAGGCGGAAAGGATGTGCTTCTGTTCATTGACAATATTTTCCGTTTCACGCAGGCAGGTTCTGAGGTGTCCGCGCTGCTTGGCCGTATGCCTTCAGCCGTAGGTTATCAGCCGACGCTGCAGACAGAGATGGGCGCGCTTCAGGAGCGTATCACCTCCACGAAGAACGGTTCCATCACATCCGTACAGGCAGTTTACGTGCCGGCCGATGACCTTACAGACCCGGCTCCGGCAACGACGTTCGCCCATCTGGATGCGACCACCGTATTGTCACGTTCCATCGTAGAGCTTGGTATTTATCCGGCAGTTGACCCGCTGGAGTCTACCTCCCGTATTCTCGACCCGAGAATCGTAGGCGAAGAGCATTATGCTGTAGCCCGCGGTGTGCAGGAGATCCTTCAGAAGTATAAAGAGCTGCAGGATATCATCGCAATTCTCGGTATGGACGAGCTTTCTGAGGATGACAAGCTGGTAGTAAGCCGTGCAAGAAAGATTCAGAGATTCCTGTCTCAGCCGTTCTTTGTTGCCGTACAGTTCACGGGAACAGACGGTAAGTACGTGCCGCTTTCAGAGACGATCCGCGGATTCAGAGAGATCCTGGAAGGCAAGCATGATGATATTCCGGAGAGTTATTTCCTGAATGCCGGAACGATTGATGAAGTAGTTGCCCGCGTAAAGTAGGGGGTGACTGACTATGGCAGATGAGAGAAATTTTGAACTGGAGATCATTACGCCGGACCGTGTTTTCTGGAAGGGCGAGGCATATATGCTGGAGCTGAACACGTCAGAGGGAGAAGTGGGAATCTACAAAAGACATATTCCCATGACGATGATCGTGGAGCCGGGCGTCCTGACGATCCATATGGATGGTGAGAAGCGGGAAGCTGCGGTACATGCCGGATTTATCGAGATCCTGCCGGACAAGATCACTGTAATGGCGGAGATCGCAGAATGGCCGGAGGAGATCGATGCGAACCGCGCGAAAGAGGCGGAGCAGCGGGCTCTTCGAAGGATCCAGACCCACGATCCGAAGATCGACCTGTCGAGGGCGGAGCTGGCGCTTCGGAAGGCGCTGGTGCGCCAGGAGTTGGCGAAGACGAAATAAAAATATTAGAGGGTGCCGTAAAATGCAGTTGGGGCACAAGCTCAGGTATTTGGCCGAGTGGACATGTACCATAACTTGTGGTTTCTGCTATTTAGCGACACCCTCGTTTTGTATCATCTCAAAATCTACACTTTTTTCTTCATCATTTCTACATTCGTACAATACTGCAGTGCAGTCTCCCGGGAAATCTGCCCGGATTTGTAAAGCTGTAGCAGACTGTTGTCCATGGAAATCATATCCTCCTTTGCGGAGGTATAGATGATTCCCTCAATCTGATGCGTCTTGTTGTCGCGGATCATATTGCTGATGGCCGGCGTCATGACCATGATCTCAAATGCCGGAACCATTTTGCCGTCAACCGTAGGAATGAGCTGCTGTGAAACGACTGCCCGGAGCACCATGGAAAGCTGCATTGCGATCTGGTGCTGCTGGGATGCATCGAATACGTCAATAATCCGGCTGATGGTGCTTGCTGCTCCGATGGTGTGAAGGCTCGAGAGCACGAGATGTCCCGTTTCTGCCGCTGTCATGGCGGTCTGGATGGTTTCATGATCCCTCATTTCCCCAAGCAGAATAACATCGGGGCTTTGCCGCAGCGCAGCCCGGAGCGCAGTCAGATAGTTGTCAGTATCTGTGGAAATTTCACGCTGGCTGACGATACTTTTCTTATGGCGGTGAAGAAACTCAAGCGGATCCTCCAGCGTAATAATATGGCTCTGGCGGGAGGAATTGATCCGGTCTACGAGACACGAAAGCGTTGTGGATTTTCCGCTTCCCGCCGGGCCTGTTACGAGTACCAGCCCCTTTGTCAGAGACGTAAGATTCAACACGGAGGATGGGATGCCCAGGTTTGCAGGATCCGGCAGCTCGAAAGCAATAATACGAATAACGGCGGCCAGGGAACCACGCTGCTTGTAGGTGCTTACACGATAACGGGAAAGTCCCGGGATGGCAAAGGAAAAATCATCGTCTCCTGTCTCAAGAAAATGCTGCATGGAGCGGTTTCCGGCCAGTTCGTAGATGCTTTGTATCAGCACCTCCGTATCGTGGGGCATTAACCTGTCGTCAACAGACTGTATCGTACCGTTTACTTTATAAGACAGAGGAAGACCTGCGACGATAAAAATGTCGGAGGCTCCCGCCTGGGTGGCAGTTTGAAGTACAGTGGTTGCACGATTTGTATCAATCATATATATCAGATTCCTTTCATGGTAAATTAACTATTCCCCTGCCGCATATGCGGGCTTCGATAGCTTTTTCTACTCCCGGAGAAGGAGTTTGTCGTATCCTGATTTTTGCTTAATGCTCTGACATCATGGCATCGACGATGACATGGTCAATATTTCATAAAGCTCCTCCGCGGATTTCTCCGGATGGTTGTCAACCAGCGCAGCTAATTCCTTTATTCGAGATACGTCTTCGTCCAGAAAGTCTGCAAACTCTTCTACGGAAAGACCGCGGGCAAGGTTTCTTTTAATCTGATTAATTAGCAGCAAAAGTCGCTCTTGTTTCCGTCCTTCTTCCATCGCCTCCTGGCGCTCCTGTTGCATATGCAGCTCTTCATTATACTCAAATATACTCACGTTCAACACCTCCGCCCGGTTCTTTTGCAGAAACTCCTTCAGAATATCTTCTGCAATGCAATCTTGAATGGCTTTTTCCACTGCCTTGGAAAGGGGAAGGAGCTCTCTGTATTCTCGTACTTTGTTTGTAAATATGGAATAATCTCGTAATTTCTTGCAGTTTTCCATGAGTTCTTTGTTGTAGCCGGGGTTGATGTTCAGTACAAGGACTTTCAGTTCCAGCGCCGGATCGTCAGACGGCTGTTCATACGCATCCGAGAGGCGGAGCACGGAACGTTCCGGCATTTCTTCTTTGCCGTTATAAAAGACGACAAATACCGGCTCCGGAATTTTTACCAACTTTGTACCGTACAGGTTATCAGCGTACGTCAGCCTGGAAAAGATGTTTGCCACATAAAAGAGATCCCGCAGCGGCAGGTTCGGGTTGCGGGTGGACTGGTGCTCGTACAATGCGAGGCGGTCATACAGCAGATACGAAACATCATTTTTCATGCTGAGGTAGATTGCGTTTTCCAGCGTTGTGACGGTCAGATCTTCCAGGTTGGTGTATGCGGTCTTATTCATCGCATTGTACAGCTCAAGAAAGCTTTCTTTCTCCTTGAAGATCATGCGGAATACCCGGTCTTTGTAGGTGCGTACAGGCTGCCCTGCCCATACACCGGGGTATTGCGGCAGATATTCCCCTGAATATTGTGACAAACTTTCATCCGGATACTGTGATAAGTTTTCACCCGAATACTGCGATAAACATTCACCCGGATACTGTGATAAATTTTTGCCCGAATACTGTGCCAGGCTCTTTTTT
>CAMTFT010000034.1 GCA_947071365.1 uncultured bacterium
TACACCTATTAAGTCGTCGGCAGCGTCAGATGTGTATAAGAGACAGGCTTTCGTCGATGAGTATGACGGCGTTTGCAGCGGGGGATGGGACGACACCGACGACAACGGCAAAAATGCCGACCATTGATACAACCGCGACAGGTTCCCTGACGATCCATAAGTATGAGTATAATGGAAATGCAGGATCGGAAGGTACAGGTGCAAGTACAGACTCAGTGCCGGAAGAAGCAACAGCGTTAGCTGGTGTTACATTTGAAATTACGAAAATTGCAGAACTTACAGATTATTACGGAACAGATGCGAAAGCTCTGCCAACGGTTGAGCAAGCTCAAATGATGAATTCAATTGGGGAGAAACAAACTGCAATAACAGATAGTAACGGACTTGCAAGATTCGAGAAGCTTCCATTAGGTCTGTATCTGGTAAAGGAGATTGCTGCTCCGGCACAGATTACTGGAAAAGTGGCAGATTTCCTCGTATCGATCCCAATGACAAACGAGACAGAGGACGACTGGCTGTACGATGTACATGTATTCCCGAAGAACAGCAGTACATATGCAGGAGTAACATTGCTTAAGCAGGGAAAAATCGGTGATGGTAAGGCTGCACCTCTTAAGGGAGCAACCTTTGTACTTCAGACGAAAGGTGCTGGTGCTGCAACCTGGACAACAGTAACTAAAAATAACAAAGGTGCTGATATTGGTAATGCTGGTGTGCTGACAACGGGTAACGATGGTAAGATTACAGTATCTGACCTTGCGCCTGGCACATACCGTTTTGTGGAGACGGGTGTTCCGAAGGACAGCGGATTCATCATGGATGGCGCGACAGTGAAGGAATTTACGATTACAACTGAGGGTAAGGTGGAAGTTAATGGAACAGAGGTTGATACTAATCAGACTCCAATCACAGTCATCAACTATAAGCCGGATGTTGAGAAGGAAGTAAAAGACAGAACAGATGGTACATGGGGAAATGACAGCGACTATAGCGCAGGAAGCACCGTACCATACCGCGTGAAGGTTGATGTACCGGCGAATGTGGCACAGTTGAAGGACTTTACTCTGTCGGATACAATGGAGAATCAAACTTATAAAACTGGTACTCTTAAGATTTACAGTGATGAAAGTTTGACAACTGAGATTTTAGCAGGGCGGTATACTGTGGATACAGCAGGAACTCCGGCATGGAGCATTGCATTCAATAGCGTAAATGACAAAACAATCACCAGCCTTCTTTCTGACTATGCAGGACAGAGCATATATATCTATTTTGAAACAACATTAGGAGAAAATGCGGTAACTACAAGCGAAGGAAACCCAAATACTGTAAAGCTGGAATATTCAAATAAAATTGTTCCGACTACAGATGATGGAAACCCGAATAAAGATAAAGAACCAAAGAAAGATGTCACTACAGATCAGGCAGTTGTATACACCTTTAAGATTGCGGTTGAGAAGGTAGATGCAAACGATACAGGCAAAAAGCTGAAAGGAGTAGAATTTGACCTTTATAGAAAACTGGCTGATAATGCGACAGGAGAAGACGTACTCACTGATCCTGTACAGGGACTGACTGGAAAGTATAAGAAGGTTAATACAGCTTCACTGGTAACAGATGAAGCGGGAGCAATCGCGGTAAATGGTCTTGAAAATGGAGAATACTACCTTGTAGAGACGAAAACAAACGAAGGATATAATCTGCTGAAAGCGCCGGTACAGGTTAAGATTGAAGCAACATATGCAACGACCACAACAACGACAACTGTAACAGATGAAAATGGTGTAACTACGACTACGACAACTGTTTCGAATCAGACGTTCGAAAATGCAGGAGACAATGGTGTATTCAAGACTGAGATTAAGAACAACAAAGGCTTCACCCTCCCGACAACCGGTGGCATGGGCTCTGCCATCTTCATCATCGGCGGCATCGCTCTTGCTCTTGCAGGCCTTCTGATCATTCTTGGTTCCAGAAAGAAGACTGCCGTGAAGTAAGACTGCAGGATCACTGAATTTGTTCATTTCAGAAGTTTTATTGATTACCCTGCCCGTTTTTTGGCGGGCAGGTACCTCCGAGACTTTTATACTGGATGCGGCACTGTCAGACAGCGCCGCATTATGTATAAGCGCCTTGAAGTGAAGGACAGGCAGGAGAGATGAAATGAGAAAAATAATGAGAATTTTCAGCGTGATTCTGATCGTGTCGGGGCTGTGCCTTGCGGCGTATCCGATCATCAGCAATATTCTTGCGCAGAAGCACGCTTCACAGGCGATCGTGAATTACAATGACGAGCTTCAGGAGATGGGCCAGGAGCAGATCGACGCGGCCAAGGAGGCCATGAGACAGTACAATGAACAGCTCGGACACGCGGTGCTCCGCGACGCGGTCGGGGACGGCGGCGAGGCGGGAGTCAGCTACGTGGACATGATCGATGTAGGGGAGACGATCGGTTATCTGACGATTCCGGTGATCAATGTGAATCTGCCGATTTATTATGGGACGAGCACGGAGGTGCTGGAGAAAGGCGTCGGGTATATCGAGGAGACATCGTTTCCGCTCGGCGGCGAGAGCACGCACTGCGTTCTGACGGGACACAGGGGGCTGCCGACGGCGGAGCTGTTTACACATATGGATCAGGTGAAGAAGAAGGATCTGTTTTATCTGCATGTGCTGGATGAGGTGCTTGCCTACGAGGTAGATCAGATCAAGGTCGTGGATCCGGACGATACGAGCGATCTGGATATCACGGAGGGAATGGATTATGTGACGCTGGTGACGTGTACGCCGTATTCGATCAATACGCACCGTCTGCTTGTGCGCGGCCACAGGACGGAGTATACCGGTGAGGAAGAGACGAAGAAGGTTTCACAGTTACAGCCTGCGGCGATGGCGCGCCGTATGATTGATGTCTGGCCGTGGTTCCTTTTCATGATGGCTGGGGTAGTTGCCGTGGAGACGGTGCTGATCGCGGCGATTCTGCTGAAGAGGCGTCATGACAGAAAACGCGGAAAATAAGCGAACAGGGGGTTCTTATGAAAAAGACAGGATATAACGAAAGGGCGGAAGCAGTCATCCATCAGGTGCGAAAGGTGATTCTGGGAAAGGATGAGTGTATCCGGTGTGTGATGACGGCAATCCTGGCGCAGGGTCACGTCCTGATCGAGGATATTCCGGGAGTCGGGAAGACTTCCATGGCGCTTGCGTTTGCGCGGGCGATGAATCTGCAGCAGAACCGTGTGCAGTTCACGCCGGACGTTCTGCCGTCCGATATTGTCGGGTTTTCAATGTATGAAAAACAGCAGGGAGAATTTATTTATCAGCCGGGAGCGGCCATGTGCAACCTCTTCCTTGCCGACGAGATCAACCGTACCTCCGCGAAAACACAGTCGGCGCTTCTGGAGGTCATGGAGGAAGGGACTGTGACAGTGGACGGGATAACGCGGGAGGTGCCGTCTCCGTTTATCGTGATCGCGACGGAGAACCCGATCGGTTCGGCCGGTACGCAGATGCTGCCGGAATCGCAGCTGGACCGGTTTCTCGTCTGCATCGAGATGGGGTATCCAAACCCGGAGAACGAGCTGGAGATCCTGATGACACAGTCGGAAAAGAGGCCGCTCGATGCGCTGCAGCCGGTGATGGACGGCGAGGAGCTGAAGCGGATGCAGCAGGAGGCCGCGGCTGTCTTTGTACACCGGACCGTCTGCGAATACATTGTAGCACTGGTGAATGCGACGCGGATCCATGACGCGCTTGCACTTGGCCTCAGTACGCGCGGCGCGCTGGCGGTCACGAAGCTGGCGAAGGCGAATGCGTATATGCAGGGAAGAGATTTTGTGCTTCCCCAGGATGTGGCGGAGGTGTTTCCCCATGCGGCGGTACACCGTCTGAAATGCAATACGAAGGCGAGACTGAACCACAGCAGCGTGCAGCAGATCATTGCGGAAATCCTGGAAGCGGTTCCGATGCCGCGCCCGGAAAGAGCGCTGCGTTAGAAAACAGGGTCAAAGAGGCGTATGAAAAGAAAATTGATATATCTGTTTGCAGTGGCGGCCACTGCGGCTGCGGCATTCCCGCAGAGCGCGGAATTTCCGCGTTTTCTGCTGGTGTTTGAGCTGCTTTTTCTGCTCGTGATGGCGGTTCTGGTGCGAATTTTTGCACGCCGGATCGAACTTTCAATGGAGCTGTCGAAGCAGGTGATGACACGGGGAAGCTGTGTGGAGGTTCAGCTTTTTGTGAAGAATCCGACGGCTTTTCCGACTGGGGAGATCCGTGCGGAGATTACGGTACGGGATGTGAGCGGCTGGCAGCCCGGAGCGCAGGATGCGCCCCAAAAGCATGCGGCGCAAAGAATGGCTGGACGGCAGCCCGATGCGCAGGATGACAGGAAGAAGCATGCGGCGCAAAGAATGGCTGAACGGCAGGCCGGAAGGCAGTGCGCGCAGAAAAATATGACGGTCAGTATGGACGCGGGAAGGCGCAGCAGAGACTGCTGGACGACGAAGATCAGCCCTGTACACTGCGGCCTGCTGGAGATCACGGTCGATTCTGTCTGGGTGTCCGACTATATGGGCGTTTGCAGAAAAAAGCTGCGCGGGCCTTTTGCGGTCAGGCACGTTTCGGTGCTTCCGCGGATTTATCCGGTGCAGCAGGGGACAGACCTGCGGCAGAGCGGCGCGCGAGAGGGCTGGCAGGATGAGATCGCGGCCAGGGCAGGGTCGGACACACAGGAAATATTTGATACGAGGATCTATCAGCGGGGTGATACGCTGCGGAAGATCCACTGGAAGCTGAGCGCAAAAACGGATGAACTGATGGTGAAGGAATTCAGTATGCCGACCGATGAGGCGGTAAGGATCGCGGCGGATACCGGCGGCGCAGTGACCGGGATATCAGCGGAAACGATGGATCGCTTTCTGGAAAATACGGCTGCCTTTGCCGCGCTCTGTCTGGAGCAGGGGTATCCGTGCGAGCTGCTTTGGTATCAGGCGGATGAAAGAAAAATATGCAGCAGGCGATTTGAGCGCGAAGAAGAAATGCACGGTGCGCTTGAGGAGCTGCTTGGGGTAAGACCCTGCGACGACAGCGAGAGCGCATTGCTGTTTGAGGATGTGCAGGAAGACGACGAACAGGGAATCTGGAGACTCCGGCTGGACGGCACGGCAGAGCAGGGAGGCCGAAGCATGACGGTGAAGCTGGAAGGACGTGACGGCTGAGCGGAGAGCAAAGCAAGGGGCCGGGACGCAGTGCAGCGAAGCGGGCAGGGCGCGATGGCTGAACGGGCAGTGAGGCAAAGCGCAGGGATGTACTGCGGTGCAGCGAAGCCGGAAAGATACGGCGCGTGAAAAGGGTGGTGAGAAGAGAAGTGCTTGGGAAAAAGAAAGGAAGGGGCGCGGCCCCGGTAGAGATGGTAGTTTTTGATTCCGCTTACGTACCGGTTCAGGATCGTCCGGCGAGAAGGGGAGCTTCCTTTTTTGCGTCTTTTCTCTTCCTGTGGGCGCTCGTAATGATCCTTTGCGGGACATTCGTTTCTGCGTTTCGCATTTCGCCGGTCTGGCTTCTTCTGATTCCCTTTACAGTGCTTGGCAGCCTGTTTTTCACATGGTTTTTTCTGGAAAAGCGGCTGGACGGATACCGGATCCTGGCGGGGCTTTTGCTGACGGCGCTGTACGGCGGCGCGGCCTTTGCCTGTCAGAGACGGCTGCAGGACGGATTTTTCCGGGTAGCGGCTCTGGTAGCGCGCCGGATCAATGAAACGTATGCAGGTAATCTTCCTGCCGCTGTGCGGGGGACGAAGCTGGACGGGACGGTGTTCCTTTTGTTCGTCCTGTTTTTGCTTACCGGGCTTCTGGCGGCGGGGACGGTGCGCAGGCAGAGCGTGCTTATGGCTTCCGTCGTGCTGTTTCCGGTGCTTGCGCTGACTGCCGTAGCGGGCGGCAGGCCGGCGCAGGCATGGCTGTACCTCGCTGTGATCATAGTGATCGTATTACTTGCCGCTTCGCGCCGCAGGCTTCCAGGCTGGCAGGCGCCACTTGCGGCAGGATTTCTTGCGGCGGTTGTCTCAGTGCCTGCATGGTATCTGGCACAGCCGCTTCTGGCGCTTCGAAGCCTGGAACCCGCGAAGACGTTTTCAAGGCTGGAAACACAGGTCGTGCAGTCGCTCTATCAGTTTCTTCCGCGCATTTCAGGAGGAAAGCTGAGCCTTTCCGTGGACGGGATCGGAGGCGGCGTGGAGGACGGGACGCTGGGGGCGGTCGAGGGATACTTTTTTACCGGGACAGAAGCGCTACGTGTAACGAGTAAGCAGCAGCCGCCCGAGACGGTCTATCTCAAAGGCTTTATCGGACAGGAATACACCGGGACGAGCTACCAGCCCGGAGAGCAGGAGGACTTTGTAAATGCGTCGTCCTCCTGGAAGACGGAAGGGGACGCTTCCCTGTATATACAGAACCTGCCGTTTTTGCGGATGATGTATTACGAAAATTATGGCGGAGATGAAACTGAGGACGGCGCGGCGGCAGGCGGCGGTACTGGAAGCGGAGCGGAAACGGCAGGCGGAAGTACTGGAAGCGGAGCGGGAACGGCAGATGGGAATGTAGGCGTATCTTCGACCGCCGGGATGATTTCCGTGCAGAATTTAAATGCAAATTCGGCTTATTCATACGTTCCGTATCAGGCGTTTTTGAATGATTATTATCAGGTCTGCGGCGGGGATGGCTATGTGAGCGGCCAGACAGTACAGGACGATATTTTCCCGTGCTACTGGCGCAGCAATTATCAGGAGGCGATGGAAGCACGGCGCGATGCGGAAACGGAGGCTGGCGTACTGGATGCGGTGGAATCCTCGTACCGCGCGTACTGCACGCAGCATGACCTGCAGATCCCGGAGAGCGGGCTTGAGAAGCTGAAGGAAGAATGCGAGGCTGCGGCAGAAGAGAACGGATGGAACCAGAACAAAAACGGCGGGACGAAGCAGCCTGGCTGGGCAGTTGCGGACGAGATCGAGGAGATCCGGCATTATATCCTGAAAAGGCTGCTGACAGGCTGCGAGTACGAGCTGGATGTGGACGCTCTGCCGGAGGGAAAGGACTTTATCGAGTATTTCCTGTA
This sequence comes from uncultured bacterium, assembly GCA_947071365.1. Lineage (GTDB taxonomy): Bacteria > Bacillota > Clostridia > Lachnospirales > Lachnospiraceae > Choladousia. The sequence continues at coordinate 7,111 of CAMTFT010000034.1, forward strand.
CGAGTCACAGGAAGGATACAGCATGCACTTTGCGGCTGCGGCAACGATGATGTTTCGGATGTTCGGCGTGCCTGCGCGCTATGTGGTGGGCTATGCAGCGCCGAAGGAGCTGTTTTCGCCCGATGATAACGGTACGTACACGGCGATTCTGGAGGATGACAACGCGCACGCCTGGACGGAGATCTACCAGCCGTTTCTGGGATGGACACCGGTGGAGGTGACGCCGGGTATGGAGGCGGAGCTTACCGGAGACTACTATATGGAAGAAACGGAAACAGAGACAGAACAGCAGACGGAGGCAGGAGAGGACGGTTCAGCGAACGGCAGAAAGAATACGTTCCATTTCACACTTCCTTCCTGGCTGAATGGAAATCTGGATACAGTAATGTTCTTTGTACAGGTGCTGCTGGCGTTCGGCGCTGCCGGATATCTGCTGTACCGCATCCGAAGCCAGAGAAAAAAGAGGCTGGGGCTCGGCGCTGACCCGGGAGAACGGATCGGTGCGTTGTACCGGTCGCTGTACCGTCTGCTGACACTTAGCGGAATGCCGGAGGACTGCACGATCACCCGGCCGGAAGAACTCTTTTCCTGGCTGTCCGACGCGGTTCCTTCCCTGACAGAGGAGGATCTTGTAAGGCTGCAAAACCTGATCCTTATCACACACTACGGCCGTAAAACGCCGACAGAAGAGGAAGCAGACTGGATGTACACGGTATATACAAAGACGTGGCGCGGACTGAGAAAAAAACTTTCCGCAAAGATGCGCCTGTCGTACCTGCTGCGCGGCTAAAATCGATACTCGCGGCAGTTGCCAAATATCCATGCAAGCATGGCTGCCCGGTTCGTTGCTCGCTGGAATGATCTGCAAGCTATATTTGAAAGGAGAAAATGAGTTATGAATTTTGCTGCTGTATATCACACTGCCTTCGGGCACTACTGTTATCCGCTGAATGTAGATGAGATGATCGTCAACATTAAGACGGGAACGGATGTTACCAGAGTCTGGATCTGTTATGGAGATCCGTATCTGAACGGAATTGCGGGCAGCGCGCAGCGGTGGCAGGGGAAGAAAGAGGAAATCGTATTCCGCAAGGAGCTGGATTATCAGATCTGGTGGACAACGACGGTCCGGCCTGAATTCAAACGGCTGAAGTATTATTTTATTCTGGAGAGCGGCGAAGAAATCTGGTACTATTTTGAAAACGGCTTTCTGACAAAGCAGCAGGCAGAGCTTGACAATAAGATGCTCCAGTATTTTATTTTTCCGTGGATGAATCCGGCGGATATCAGTGAGACTCCTGACTGGGTCAATCATACGGTCTGGTATCAGATCTTTCCGGACCGTTTCTGCAATGGCAATCCGAATAGGGATCCGGCAATGGTGAAGCCCTGGAAGAAGGGGCCTGTGACGAATTCGGAATGCTATGGCGGCGATCTGGAGGGAATTATTGAAAAACTCGATTATCTGGCGGGGCTTGGAATCAACGGAATTTATTTGACGCCGATCTTTACGTCGCCGTCGGTACACAAGTATGATACGACAGACTACCAGAGGATCGATCCGGCATTTGGAGATAAGGACGTATTCCGAAAGCTTGTGAAGGAGGCGCATAAACGCGGGATTCGCATTATGATCGACGGCGTTTTTAACCACTGTGGGAAACAGTTCGTCCTGTGGCGTGACGTGCTGAAGAGGGGGCCGAAATCACCGTATTATCACTGGTTCATGATCAATCAATGGCCCTTTGACCAGCAGGACTACAGCACGAGGGATGGCAAATATTACTCGTTCGCGTTCTATGGCAATATGCCGAAGCTGAATACAAACAATGATGAGGTAATCGCTTATTTTGCAGAGGTATGTGAACACTGGATCCGGGAGTTTGACGTGGACGGACTGCGGTTTGATGTGGCGAATGAGGTGTCGCACAAATTCTGTCGTACGCTCCGCACGCGTCTGAAAAGGCTGAAGCCGGACATATATCTGCTTGGGGAGATCTGGCATAACGCGGAGGAATGGCTGCACGGGGATGAATACGATGCGGTCATGAATTATCCCCTGATGAGCAGCATCAATGATTTCTGGGTGGACTGCGGGCTGACCGGCCGTGACTTTGAGCATATGGTCAACCGCAGCTATACGATGTATATGCAGCAGAACAACGATGTGTTGTTTAATCTTCTGGATTCCCACGACACAGACCGGTTGTTTACAAGAAATCACTGTGACGAGGACACTTTTTTCCAGCAGCTTGCAGTGCTGTTCACTATGCCGGGGAGCCCATGTATTTTTTATGGGACAGAGATCGGCATGGAGGGTGGACACGACCCGGATTGCCGCAGATGTATGCCGTGGGATGAGATCGAAAGCGGGAGGTGGGACGGACGGATCGAAATCGTGCGGCGTCTGATCCGCCTGCGCAGGGAGAATTCCTGCTTTCGGAGCCTGTACTTTCACTTCCCTGCGCAGCAGGAGAATCCGCGCGTGATCGAGTACGTGAAGCTGACTGCGGATGGGGAGAAAATCTGTGTGTACCTGAACTGCTCCGACAAAGAAGAGAAAATAGAAGCGAAGAGAGTTCTGTTTGAAAGAAAGTATCAGGAGCAGATTCTTGCACCGGGCGGGGTGCTGATCCTGTCTCTTATACACATCTCCGAGCCCACGAGACGGAGCTACAT
>CAMTFT010000035.1 GCA_947071365.1 uncultured bacterium
AGAGAGAACTGATCAGGAGGCAGAGAGAACTGATCAGGAGGCAGAGAGAACTGATCAGGAGGCAGAGAGAACTGATTATCAGGAAAATTTTAATTAACAACTGAGCATGAAAAGGCAGCCGCTTCGTTCCGGCTGCCCTTTTTCTCTATTCTTCAGAATTTATCTCAGCGTGATATGCGCTCTCTTCTATGTGCATTTCCTTCAGCGTAAGATACGTCCTCTTCCATACACATTTTTTCATTACCCTGCCATTTTCTCCAGCAGCACATCCATCATGCGGAAGCCTTCCTCCCGGAGGATACCGCTCTGCGCCGCGCTTTTTTCTCCATATGGCCTGCCGTCCCCCAGCTTTTTCGTGCTGTCATACAGCAGGTACGGCACTGGATCTCCCGTGTGGGTACGGATACGCAGCGGAGTAGGATGATCCGGAAGGATCAGCATGCGGTACGGTTCCCCGGACGCGTCCATCTGCTCCTTTACGATACGGATCACCCGCGCGTCGAGATATTCTATCGCCTGCACCTTGCGCTCCAGGCTGCCCTGATGCCCCATTTCATCCGGTCCCTCCAGATGAACGTATACGAAATCATCATTCTCCTTCAGGAGTGCGTCCACCGCCGCCTGAGCCTTCCCCTCATAATTTGTATGAAGTCCGCCGTTGGCTCCAGGCACGATCACATTGTGCATACCTGCTCCCACAGCGATTCCCTTCAGCAGATCCACCGCCGAGATCATAGTTCCCTTTTTCCCGTATTTTTCTTCAAAGGAAGTCACCATCGGCTTCGTGCCGGCTCCCCAGAACCAGCAGCTATTGGCGGGATTCAGCCCCCTGGCTTTACGCTCCAGATTGAGCGGATGATTCGACAAAATCTCATAGCTTCTCTTCATCATGCCGAGGATCACCGGATTCTCCGGCAGATACGGCCCGATCACCTCTGTCAGATGGTCGTGGGGTGCAGCCAGCGTCTCCACCTTACCGTTTGCCCAGATGACGCAGTGACGGTAGCTCGTCCCCACATAAAACTGGTACGTCTCGTTTTCCAGCTCCTGGCGGACTGCTTCCAGCAAAACTGCGGCATCCTCCGTACTGATCTCGTCGGAGCTGTGGTCGATGATCCTCTTGGCCTCGTACGGCTCATCCTCGGAAAGCGTCACGAGATTGCACCGCATCGCCACATCCGTATCCTTCATCGGCACACCGATACTGAGAGCCTCCAGCGGGGAGCGCCCCGTATAATACTCCCGGGGATCATAGCCCATTACGGCCAGATTTGCTGTATCGCTTCCCGGACTCATTCCCTCCGGGATCGTCTTTAAAAGTCCTACCTCTCCCTGCTGAGCCAAAGCATCCATTGTCGGAGTCACGGCCGCCTCCAGAGGCGTTTTGCCTCCTAATGCTTCCTGCGGCTCGTCTGCCATTCCATCCCCAAGAATTACTATATATTTCATATATCGCACCAAATCCACGCGAAGGACGTTTTCAGGCCTCCCCCGCAGTTTCCTTTCCATTACTTATTTTTCACGAATACGGATCATTCCCAGCACGCCCTCTGCCTTTGATGCCCGGGCTTCATATTCCGCTTCTGTCATGCGTTCCGTCACAAAGCCGTATTCCTCTGCAAGTCCTGCGTCTACGACTTCGATCGGGCCAAACACTTTCTCCATCTCCGATGTTTCAGATGCGCTGCCCTTTACCCGGACAAAGAATCGTTTTTCCGTACCGGATACATCCGTAAGCTCCTGCTTTTCGGGACTCCAGCAGGATACCACGCCTGTACCGAGCATCTGTGCCTCTTCGATCACATCGCCCACCACGGCGCTGGCCGTCGCCTCCTTCCCGGCGCCCTGCCCGTAAAACATCGCATCGCCCAGCATATTTCCATGTACGAAAATTGCATTGAAAACTCCGTTCACGGCGTACAGTGGGTCTTCCTTATCTACAAGGTACGGAGCCACCATGGCCAGCACCTTTTCTCCCTGCCGGCTGCTGTAAGCCAGAAGCTTGATCGTTTTCTTCATTGATTTCGCATACAGAATATCGGCGGAGGTGATCTTCGTAATTCCCTCGGTATAGATATCCGTGAAATCCACGCGTTTTCCGTAAGCCAGCGAAGAGAGGATCGCGATCTTGCGGCACGCATCATGGCCCTCCACATCCGCTTCCGGATTGCGCTCCGCATATCCCTTCTGCTGTGCGTCCTTCAGCACATCGTCAAATTCCAGGCCCTCATCGATCATCTTGCTCAGAATATAATTCGTCGTACCGTTGAGGATACCTGTGATCTCGTCAATCACATCGGCACACAGAGAGGTGCGCAGAGGACGGATGATCGGAATACCGCCGCCGCAGCTTGCCTCAAACAGGTAGCTCACATGATGATCCTTCGCAACCTTCTGGAGTTCTGTACCGTGCCTTGCCACCAGCTCCTTATTTGAAGTACAGACGCTCTTTCCTGCCTCCAGCGCCCGCTTCGTAAAGGTGTATGCAGGCTCTGTTCCGCCCATTACCTCTACAACAATGTCTATTTCCGGGTCATTTACGATCACCTCATAATCGTGTACGATCCTTTCCTGAATCGGATTCCCCGGAAAATCCCGCAGATCCAGCACGTATTTTACGTGCAGATCCACACCGGCCTTCTCAAGTATGCTGTCATGATTCGTCTCAATTACTCCTACCACGCCGGAACCTACCGTTCCGTATCCTAACACTGCGACCTGTATCATTGTCTCCTCCTGTATGTCATCTGTATGTATAGTGCCACTGTTTTCGCTCTACTCTCTCGCAAGAATCTTCAGGTACTGGATGCCCTCCTTGCTCTCGATCGTCTCTATCATGCTGGAAACATCACCTGTCGCCGGCAGTATTTCCACGCTGAGCGTAAGAGTCGCTACCCCGTTCGTGGGAATACTCTGGTGAATCGTCAAAATATTCGCCCTGTATTCTGCCACAACGTTTAATACCTCTGAAAGCAGCCCCGGTTCATCATGCATCTGCATGACAAAGGTGAGGGTCTTGCCCTTTACATTATCCCGGAACGGGAAAATATCATCTTTATATTTATAAAATGAGCTTCTGCTGATTCCTACCTGGTCGGCGGCCTCCTGCACCGTCTCCACGCGCTTCGTATCAAGAAGCCTTTTCGCCTCCACAACCTTGAGCAGAACCTCCGGTACAGCTTTCTGTCTGACCACAAAATATTTTGTCTTATCCGGCATATTCTTTCTCCTCCTAAGCCTGGCTACCGTTTCCAGCAAAAAAGCAGGCATACCTGCTCTTAATCCCCATCCGCCACGAGGGGTCTGGCTGTACGATAACTGACTGTAAAGATTTTATCTGTGTTTGCCTCAGAAATACGTTTGTATATTCCTCAAGGATATTATCACACTTTATCGGGGGATGCAACCTTTTTCTTCCCCTCACGATAAATATGGCTGCCGCACTTCTGCAGCAGCCATCGCTCTGACTCTTTTATTCCTGCTCTTCCCTGTTTCCTCCCAGGGAAAGCCATTTCAGGTATGCGTTGATGAATGCGTCGATATTGCCGTCCATCACGCTGTCCACATTTCCGGATTCCTCCCCGGTACGCAGATCCTTCACCATTTTGTACGGCTGCATGACATAAGAACGGATCTGGTTGCCCCAGCCGATCTCCTTGACTTCACCGCGGATGTCGGATGCCTTCTCCGCATTTTCCTGCTGCTTGAGCAGATACAGCTTTGCCTTCAGCATCTGCATCGCCTTGTCCTTGTTCTGGTGCTGAGAACGCTCATTCTGGCACTGCACCACGATTCCCGTGGGAAGATGCGTGATACGGATCGCAGAAGAAGTCTTGTTGATATGCTGACCACCGGCACCGCTGGAACGGTACGTATCGATCCGCAGATCATCCATATTGATCTCCACATCCACATCCTCTTCAATATCCGGCATTACATCACAGCTCACAAAGGAAGTCTGACGCTTTCCTGCCGCATTAAACGGCGAGATACGCACCAGACGGTGTACGCCCTTCTCAGACTTCAGATAACCGTACGCCTTCGGGCCGTTCACCTGAAACGTCACTGCCTTGATACCGGCCTCATCTCCGTCGAGATAATCCAGTACCTCCACCTGATATCCCTTTTTGTCCGCCCACCGCGTATACATACGATACAGCATGGAAGCCCAGTCACAGGACTCCGTACCACCGGCTCCGGCATGCAGCGTCACGATCGCATTCGACTCGTCGTACTCGCCGGAAAGCAGTGTCTTGATCCTGATATCCTCCAGCGTATTCTGGAAGCTCTGCAGCGTCTCTTCTATCTCCGGGATCACTGCAGGGTCGTTTTCCTCATAGCCCATCTCAATGAGCATTTCTATCTCTTCGTACTGATTCTCCAATCTCTGGTAAGTCTCAATATCGTCCTTCAGTGACTTCAGCGTCTTCATGGACTCCTGGGATCTCTCCGGATCATCCCAGAAATTCGGTTCCTCCATCTTTCGCTCAAGCTCCTGAACCCGCTGTTCCTTATTTACCAGGTCAAAGTGAATCCCTCACTTCCACTAATGGTTTCGTATAGCTGTTCAAAATAACCTTGAACTGGTCAAGTTCAACCACAGTTTCACCTTCTTTCTTTATTATGCAGACACTGCCAGTCTTCCCGGCAGTGCCTGTTCTCTTCAGCAATTCTCATGCCTGCAGTATTGTTTATAGTTTACGCCTTGCGGCCACAGCACCGCCTGTATTTACAGGTTACGCCTTACGTCCGCAGCACTGCTTATACTTCTTGCCGCTGCCGCAGGGACACGGATCGTTCGGATAGATCTTGTCCGCCGCGCGCTTCTTCGGCGCTCTCGGGCCGGAGTCATCCTTGTTTGTGCCAGTTACCTTTGCAACCTCCTCACGCTCTACCTTCTGCTCTACCTTCACATGGAACAGAAGACGAACTGTATCCTCACGAATCGAGGAGGTCATCGCGTCGAACATCTCGTATGCGCTCATCTTATATTCTACCAGCGGGTCTCTCTGGCCGTACGCCTGCAGGCCGATACCCTGACGCAACTGATCCATATCATCGATGTGATCCATCCACTTGCGGTCGATCACCTTCAGAAGGATAACGCGCTCCAGCTCACGGATCTGCTCCGGCTCCGGGAATTCCGCCTCCTTCATCTCGTACAGTTTGATCGCCTTTTCCTTGATCATCTGCTTCAGTTCATTTTTGTTGGAAACATCAGCAATGGCTTCCGCTGTGATCGGCTGCATCGGAATCATCGGAAGCAGCACGGAATTCAGCTCATGCAGATCCCATTCTTCCTTGTCGTTGCTCTCTCCGAAACACATATCCACTATATTCTCGGAATTATCTGTTATCATCTTGCAGATAGAATCTCTCATGCTCTCGCCGTCAAGCACACGCCTGCGCTCTGCATAGATGATCTCTCTCTGCTCGTTGTTGACCTGATCGTACTCGAGAAGATTCTTACGGATAGCAAAGTTGTTGCTCTCAATCTTCATCTGGGCCTTTTCAATTGCGCTGGAAAGCATCTTATGCTCGATCTGCTCACCTTCCTGCACACCCAGGGACTGGAACACCTTCATCATCTTCTCAGAACCGAACAGACGCATCAGATCGTCCTCAAGGGAAATATAGAATCTGGATTCACCCGGATCTCCCTGACGGCCGGAACGGCCTCGTAACTGGTTATCGATACGTCTCGACTCATGACGCTCCGTACCGATGATCTTCAGACCGCCTGCTGCCCTGGATTCCTCATCCAGCTTGATATCCGTACCACGGCCGGCCATGTTCGTCGCGATCGTGACTGCCCCGTGAATACCTGCATCCGCTACGATCTCAGCCTCCAGCTCATGGAACTTCGCGTTCAATACCTTATGCTGGATACCCTCTCTCTTCAGGAGTGAAGAAAGCAGCTCGGATACCTCGATCGTGATCGTACCCACCAGTACAGGCTGTCCCTTTGCATGAGCTTCCTTCACAGCCTCTACTACGGCTTTATATTTCTCTTTCTTCGTCATATATACGGCATCGTCGAGGTCGAGACGCTGTACCGGACGGTTCGTCGGGATCTCGATAACGTCCATTCCGTAAATATCACGGAACTCCTTCTCTTCCGTAAGAGCCGTACCTGTCATACCGGATTTCTTTTTATACTTATTGAAGAAGTTCTGGAACGTGATCGTCGCCAGAGTCTTGCTCTCACGTTTTACCTTTACGTGCTCCTTCGCCTCGATAGCCTGATGCAGACCGTCGGAATAGCGGCGGCCCGGCATGATACGTCCCGTAAACTCATCGACGATCATGACCTGATCGTCCTTTACCACGTAGTCCTGATCACGGAACATCAGATTGTGTGCCCGAAGCGCCAGGTCAACGTTGTGCTGGATCTCCAGGTTCTCCGCGTCGGAAAAGTTCTCGATCTGGAAGAACTTCTCTACCTTATGCACACCCTGCTCTGTCAGCGTAACGATCTTATCCTTCTCATTGACGATGAAATCACCCGTCTCTATGATCTCTTCGCCCATGATCGCCGTCATCTTCGTCACTTCGCCGCTGGCCTCGCCGCGCTCAAGCTGGCGTGCCAGAATATCACACACTTCATACAGCTTCGTGGATTTGCCGGACTGACCTGAAATGATCAGAGGCGTCCGGGCCTCATCGATCAATACGGAGTCGACCTCATCGATGATAGCGTATACGAGGTCTCTCTGTACGAGCTGCTCCTTATAGATAACCATGTTGTCACGCAGGTAATCAAATCCCAGCTCATTGTTCGTGATATATGTGATGTCGCAGGCATACTGTTCTCTTCTCTCATCATTGTTCATGGAGTTGAGTACGCAGCCTACTGTCAGTCCAAGGAATTCATGAACCTGTCCCATCCACTCAGCGTCACGGTTTGCCAGATAATCGTTGACCGTAACGATATGGACGCCCTCGCCCGTCAACGCATTCAGGTAAGCCGGCAGCGTGGATACGAGCGTCTTACCTTCACCGGTTCTCATCTCTGCGATACGGCCCTGATGAAGGATGATACCACCGATAAGCTGTACGCGGTAATGCTCCATATTCAGCACACGCTTTGCCGCTTCCCTCACCGTCGCAAAAGCCTCCGGCAGAAGGTCATCCAGCGTCTCACCGTTTGCGTAGCGCTCTTTGTACTCTTTCGTCTTCGCCTTGAGCTCCTCGTCGGAGAGCGCTTGCATCTGCGGACGCAGACTTTCTATCTTGTCTACAATCGGCATGATCATTTTTAGTTCACGCTGACTGTGAGTCCCAAATATCTTTTCTACGAATTTCATTGCCATTGTATTGATTTCTCCATTTCAAAATAATTTCCTACCTATTGTAGCACTTTCGGACTCACAACACAATTGAATTTTTTATGAACAAAGTGAGAACTCCGTTTGCAGGCAAAATATTGACTCACTCCTCGCCAAACATCATTCCATCTATATAGTATTGCCGGAACATTACATCGGCAGACAGGTTCACCTCCTTCATCGCTCCACAAATCTGTTCTGGAATACTGTCATTTTCTTCTATCAGATATCGAATGCAGCCGTTTAAAGAGCTGTTACCTGCCACCCGGATCTTCCCCTGCAGTTCTCCCGGAAACATGTTTACAGCGATCGCCTTTACCTCATCCAGGGCAAACCCGAAGCCGCCGGCAAGATACACCTCTTCCACCGCGTCTGCGTTTATACCGTATCGGTACAGCAGTGTGTCAATGCCTGCCCGGATTGCTGCTTTGGCAAGCTGAATTTCCCGTATATCCTGCTGTGTGATCCGAATCATCTCACCGGAAGCGCTTTTTGCCAACGGATACCCCGTCTCAAAAAAAGGATCGTCCAGGCGCCCGGTCTCATCCATATACCCCAGTTCATACAACGCTGCTGCTGCCTCCAGAACTCCTGTCCCGCAGATCCCTTCCGCTGTTTTTTCTCCAATCGTTTTTACGATCGTCCGTCCTTCCCGGATATCCACGCCCTGGATCGCCCCCGGCAGACTTCCCATTCCCCATGCGATCCTGCCGCCTTCAAAAGCAGGCCCGGCCGCCGTCGATGCACAGAGCATCCGTTCACTGCTGCCAAGAACCATTTCTCCGTTCGTGCCAAGATCAATCAGCATGCGGATCCCGGTATCACGCCCCAGCTCACAGTCATATATACCCGCCGTGGTATCGCCGCCCACAAAGGAAGCTGCACCAGGGAAAAGGTATACGTCGATATCCGGCAGCTCTTCCGAGAACAGCTCCTTCATGGAAATACGTTCTGCCTTCAGGGATTCCGGGACAAAGGGAACCCCCATCAGTCCCTCGCAGGAGTAGCCGCGAAGCAGATGCATCATCACGGTGTTCCCGGCAAGAGCTGCTTTTTTCAAACCGCCAAAGCCCCCTGCGCGCAGAGCAAGGCTTCTGACCCCGTCCGTCAGATCCTTCCGGATACTTTTGCGGAGCAGTTCCTTCTGCCCGTTTACTGATGCTTCAATCCGCGAGATGACATCCGCGCCGAAGCTTCTCTGATGGTTGACCCCATTCCACGTATCCAGAACACTTCCGTCTTCAAGGGAAATTCTCTGCATGGCAATCGTTGTAGTCCCCAGATCGACCGCAAGTCCCCAGGATACATCTCCCGTATCCTCGTTTTTCACATTTGAAGTTCTGTTTCCGCCCAGTACCCAGAACTCATCCTCCCCTTTTGGAAGTACGATCTCCAGATTCATCTGCACAGCAGCACGGCAGGCCAGTCTCCAGCCCTGCTCTAATTGTACTTCACTGAATTTCCTTCTATCCTCCTGTGAAACAGATACTTTCCCTTTTTTTACCTGGATCCTGCATTTGCCGCACCGGCCTTTGCCCCCACACGGCGCTGCCAGATGAATCCCAAAACGGTTCAGCACAGCCAGCAGATTTTCTCCCGCACGACATTTCAATACATGAACCTCATCTGTTCCTTCATCTTTTATCCGCACGGTCAGCCTGTCAGCCCGGCGCTTCAGACAACTGAAATTGTCACAGTTTGCACACTCATGATGCATCCGCATCTGGTTGACATCCTCTGTCAGCTCAAAAATCACGGCCTGGGATTTTACCGGGTCAAACATATAACCTGTTGAGATTCCTATCCCATACTCAGAAGCCCTTACCACCTCATATACGTTTTTTTGCATTTCCATGGGTATATCAGCGGGAGCCTCCTGCCTGTCCCGTATGCCAAGCTGCTGCTCTCTGCAAAATACAGTCAAAATTTTTTCCAGCTCTTTTTCCAGAGAAAACAGCGCTGAATCAGCCATGGCATTTATCAGCATCCCTCTCACATAATCTCCTTCTGAAAAAGCTTTTGTACTGAGTTTTTCCGGTTCACCCCCTATTGTATAAAGCACATACAGCCTGGAACGCGCCTCCTGCCGCATCAATATCACAGGATGGCACGCGTTTTCTACTTCACTTTTTATTTCTTCATATTCTTCCGAAAATATCTGATACGATTCGCTGTCCTGACTACCTGTCTCTTATACACATCTCCGAGC
>CAMTFT010000036.1 GCA_947071365.1 uncultured bacterium
ACCTATTAAGTCGTCGGCAGCGTCAGATGTGTATAAGAGACAGGTGCTGGATGATGCAGCGAAAATTCTTCCCCACGATGAGAAGTATATCCGACTTTCCTGTAACAGAAAAATCATATCCGTATTCCTGAAGGATATTGTCTCTGTCACCTCCAATGCTCATTATCTGGATCTTTCCATGGCAGACGGCTCCAATATACGCTGCCGGATGACAATTCCTGAGTTTCTGCGCCTTACGGAGGAGGACTCCCGGTTTATTCTGGGTAACAGAGGCGTACTGCTAAACGCTGAGCATATTCTTTCCTTTGAGGAAAACTGCTGCATTATGGACAACAGGACACAATTTCCGCTTCGGGTGCGGGATGCCGGGCGAATCCGGCAGGCAGTCAGCAATTACAATTTTAACACCATACGCCAAAGGCAAAAAAACAGATAGAGGAGGATACCGCTGTGAATCCGAATACATATTTTATGCTTCTGCCCCAATTTTTCATCCTTTTCCCATCAGCTCTGCTTTGTTATCTTCCAATGAAGAACCAGTTGAAATTTACCCCTGTTAAAACTGCACTCCTCTGTCTTGGAATCTGGGTACCATATGCCCTGCTTGTGTCATTTCTCTGCTTTGTCACAGGGCTGGACGTAAATGTGGCTCTGCTCCCCTCCCTTCTGCTGTTCTTCCTGTTTTACCGGTACACAGTCCGCTCCGGCCTTTCCTGCATTCTCTCCATATTTGTGGGAAGCTGTACACTGATGACCTTTCCTGCCCACTTCGCATATGCGCTTGATGCCTGGCTCTACCCCACCTCCGGTCCGGCCAGCTTTTCCATGTGGGCAGCTCTGTTTCAGCTCGGACTCTCCTGCCTGTTTGCCGCATTACTCTACTTTCCCTGTGCAAAGCTTTATCCGCGGATGGTGCGTCAGCTTTCTTTTCCCAGAGTATGGTATCCGCTTCTGGCAGTGCAAAGTATATTCTTTCTGTTCAACATGCTGATGATCCCGCATTCTTATCAAACCATGTATACCGGCCGCGTATTTTCCATGTACCTCGCCCTGGAGGTCGTGCTTCTCATCCTTTTCATCCTCATTCAAATCATTTTTTACCATCTGGCAGATGCCATTCTGGAACACACAAAGCTCATGGAACGCTCCAGAGCCCTGGAAATAGAGGCGAAACAATACCGGATCCTCCAGAATTACATGCAGCAGACAAGACGCCTTCGCCATGATTTCCGGCAGTCTGTCCATATCCTGGCCTCACTGGCCGAAGCGGGAAATCTGCCTGATCTGAAAGCACATTTGCAGGAATATGAGCAACGCTGGAACATAGTAGCGCCTGTGAATTACTGTGCTAACGCCTCCTTGAATGCTCTGTTTAATTACTATAAGAGTATGGCAGATTCTGAGGGTGTGGATACGAACTGGCAGCTTCATATTCCGGAGATGCTGACTGTCTCGGAGCTTGACCTTGTCAGCCTGTTTGGAAATCTGATGGAAAACGCCATCGACGGCTGTCGGACTCTGCCTCCGGGGCAGCGCAGCTTCGCTCTGTCTGTCGAAATCCATCAGGAAAACTGTATGTATATCGTCTCAACAAACAGTTTTGACGGGCACACCAGAAAAAAACATGACTGCTATCTCTCCACCAAGCAGAATGGAGAAGGAACCGGTCTGTTCTCCATCACCATCGTTGCAGAAAAATACTGCGGCAACGCTCAGTTCTCCAATTCCGAACATGAATTTTTTGCAGATGTAATGTTGAAAATCTGAACATTTTACTACCAGTACTACCGGGCCCAACAATGCAAAATCAGTCATGGGAATTTTCTGTCTTCCGGAAGTATCATTCAGTCAATAATGAATTTAAATACAAACAGTTCGATTGCCATCTCTTCTCGGGATGGCAATTTTTTGAGATAAAGATAGCGTGAACAGCAATCTTTAATGTGTATACAGATCAAAAAAATCTCAGAGCAGATTGAAAATCAGCAGTGATAATGATATACTTCTGCACAGCGGGATAAACTATATCTATATTATCGCAAAACAAAATAAGTTATACCGTCTATCATACAAATCAAGGAGGATCCTCATCATGTTTATTCCTGTACTTCTTTTTATTACCGGCCTTGTACTACTCATTAGCGGCGGAGACTGGTTCGTGGACGGCGCCACCGGCATTGCTCATCATTTCCATATTCCTGAGCTGCTCATCGGCGCCACTGTAGTCTCCATCGGCACGACGCTGCCGGAGGTCATGGTTTCTGCAACCTCCGCTCTCGGCGGACACGGAGAGATCGCATACGGCAATGCCATTGGCTCTATCATCTGCAACACTTCCCTGATAGCAGCCATTACAGTTGCAGTTCGTCCGGGAAAGGTAGAGAAAAAATCCCTTATCTCTCCCGTTCTGTTCTTCGTTGCAGCAGCAGTTTTTTATGCCTTCGTCGCATACAGCACCGGCCATTTCAGCCGGATTTCCGGTATCGTTCTGCTCACTGTTTTCGTTATCTATATGGTATATACCGTTTTACAAATGAAAAACGGCCCCCAGACGAATACCTCCGCTGATGATTCTGAGGAAGAATCCTGCTCTATCGCCAAAAACATCCTGTTCCTTGTACTGGGAGCAGGACTGATCGCGGTGGGGGCGGACCTTTTAGTTGACAATGGAACGCTGATCGCCCAGGCACTCGGCGTACCGGAATCCGTCATCGCCCTGACCTTTGTCGCGCTGGGAACCTCCCTGCCGGAGCTGGTGACGGCCATCACCTCACTCTTAAAGGGGCACAGCTCCCTTTCCCTTGGCAACATCATCGGAGCCAACCTGTTCAACCTCGTGCTTGTCTCCGGCGTCTCTGTGGCACTGTCGCCCTTCGACATCCCGAGCAGTTCCACGATTGCCGGAAAAAACGCATCCCTGGTACTCGACATACCGCTGATGTTCTTCGTGATGATGTTCCTGACCCTCCCCGCGCTGATCCGCGGAAAGCTCTCCCGTGTTCAGGGAATCGTGCTGCTGGTCATCTATGTATCTTACTGTATCTTCCAGTTTACGATGTAGCAGGAGCGGACATCCACCCGAAGTTTTCCACCATCAGCCCCGTATACAAAAAATACCTCCGGGAAGGACCTGTAGGGGTGTCCACCCGACGCTTTCCACTATCAGCCCCGTATACAAAAATCCCCCCAAGAAGAGCCATAGCGGCACCACCCAAAGCTTTCCACCATCAGCCCCGTATACAAAAAATACCTCCGGGAAGGACCTATAGGGGTGTCCACCCGGAGGTATTTTTTGTATACGGGGCGTCCGGCTAAAAACGGCTGTCCGGTTAAAACCTACTCCGCCGCTTTCTTCCGCCTCTTATTCTCACTCCACGCATGCATCACCAACGCCACCGCAATGACACCGTAGCACAGGAACACACGGAAATACTCTCCGATCGCCGCATCTCCGAAAAGATTCTTACCGGCTGCCGGAGCCAGAATGAACATCAAGTGGAACAGGATACATCCAAGCAATGCCTGTGCATTCGTTGCCCGCACCACTGACGCGCCGCCGACGAGGATCGCCGCACCGGCATACAGACCCACCTGACCGTGAGCGCCATACGTCTGGAAAGCTCCCATATTCTGCACGAAAATCAACTGTCCCCAGCCCGCCAGTACAGTGGAGAAGATGATCGCAATAATACGCACGTAGTTCACATTGATACCCGACGCATTCGCCACAGTACCGTTCTGTCCCACGGCACGGAACTGCTGACCCAGCTTCGTACGCATGATCACCACATTGAACAGGCACAGAAGCGCTACGCAGCCAAACGTCACCATCGGAACATTTACCATGGAGAAAAGCTCCTTGATCGGAGGCGTCTGAGCCGCCACCGCTGCAACTGCCAGTATGATGATCTGGATGCCCAGTCTCTTTGTATTTTTCTTATGGCTCTTCATATGGCCGATCACGAGAATCACCGCGATCACAGCCGCAAATACCAGCACTGCCTGATGGAACGGCAGCCGCCACAGCTTATCCAGTGCGGAAGCGATACCGCCCTCCCTGGAAAGGTCGATCGTATTGGCAATACCGGTAGAACCTTTGATCGTCAGATTCGGGTTCTTAATCGGAATGATATTGTCAAAAATAAACAGGAACAATAGCTGATACAGACCGTTTGCAAAGTATCCGATGACGAGACCGCCGATCATCTCCTGACCCTTCATTTTATTGAAAAGCCGTCCTATGAGCCATCCAAAAAGGGTCGCCAGCGGAACCGTCAAAAGCACTGCCACGCCAAATCCGGCAATACCGGAAATCCCCCACTCCAGGACGAGCAGGCAAGAAATCTGCGCTGCCATAGCTCCCGTAGTAATAGCAAAGTTGATACCCATACCTGCTACGATAGGAATGATCAGCGAAAGTACGATAAACATATTTCGCGACAGTCGTCCGAACAGCTCATACATTACATAGGAAGGTGAGTATCCGGAAAACACCATACATACCGCACAGAGAATGATAAACATAATAGTTACAATATTATTTCTCGCAAGCTCACGAAGTCTACTCTTATCCACGGCTGTCACCTCCCGACTTGGTCAGAGCATACAGAATGATACCCTGAGAAATTATGATTCGGAACACTTCTGAAATCGTACTCTGCGGAACTACCGCGTTTGCCACCGGCATACCGAGTGTCAGCACGCCCTGGAACAGGAATGTACCGATGATAACGTGGCTGATCGTCGCCCGGGAGGTGGTAGCTCCACCAAGCAGGATGGCCGATGCAGCCAGAAAGCCCATCTGACGCGGCGCCTGATAAAGCTGGATAAATCCAAAGCTCTGAGCATAAACAATAATACCCACAGCGCCCAGCATCGTAGAAAGCATTGTTCCGATTATACGCATCTTGTCAACATTGATACCGGTCGCTGCCGCAAAGCGCGGATTTGCTCCTGCCGCCGACATGGCAATACCCGTCTTTGAACGCATAAAGAGCCATACCAGGAAACAGCAGAGCGCAAAGAACAGAAGCAGGCCGGTCGGAACGGTAACACCGAAAATCTTAAAGGACAGGAAGTCATTCAAAAGATGACGGTAGGACGTCTGAAGACCGATCGTCGTACGAAGTCCATTTCCAAGAGGCCATTTCATGATCTTGCTCTGGAACGGAAGAACCAGCCATGCAATACACATCAGAGAAACGATGGAGAAACCAACGTAGGTGGTAACACTCATTTCGCTTCCTTTCAGACGGTTCAGAAGCATACCGTAAAGGCAGCCTGTTACCGACGAGATCGCAATGCCGACTACAATAGCAAACAGGAATCCTACCCAGCCGCTGAGGCCAAACTCGATACAGAGCAATCCGCCCAGCAGACCGCCGATAATACCGATCGGAAGACCCAGGTTCAGGCTGATACCGCACTGAATACCCGGAAGCATCGCCAGTACCAGTACGCCGTTCATACCGAGACGCACCAGCGTATTGCTGATCTGCCCCGGAAGGGACAGGTTGTAGATAAATGCCATCAGGCAAAGCAGTATGTAGAACAATCCGATAACCAGTCTCGGAAAGCCCAGCTTCTTTACCAGCGGTGCATAAAACAGCACTGCCAGAGCCAGAATGACGAGTCCGACACCGCTTGTTGCCAGAGTTTTTCCCTGACGCATGATCGTACCTGAAGCTCCCGGATTCATGCCGCTCAAGGAAAGGGCGCGGTCATACTGTGTCTCAAACGTATCTCCCTGCTGTGCCACTGTGCTTGTGATCGTATCTTTCAGCGCCTTCATAATATCATCCGTCAGCGCCGGGAATACATTTTTGATTTCTACGCAGAGGCCGTCATACGCTTTATCTACCTCTGCCTGCAGCGCCAGCATCTCTTCTGTCGCCTCAAAACCGGAAAGATCCACGGTCTCCTCTTCCATTTCCATATCGGAGCCCATGTCATCTCCGCCCTCCGCAGAGACATCGCCTGCCGCAGCATCCGCCGAAGCATCGCCTGCCGCAGCGTCTGCTGAAGCGTCACCTGCTGCGTCCGCCGAAGCATCACCTGCTGCAGCATCCGCCGAAGCGTCATCTGTTCCATCAGAAACTACAACTTCATCCGCGTGCTCTTCAATGTAGCGCGCCTGAGCCGCAGCTTCCTCCGCGAAATACGCCTGCTGTGCGCCCGCAAGGACATCCAGAGCATCCTCCAGCGGCTCTGTATCGATCTCTGACAGATCAACAGAACCGATTCCCTCTTTTTCTGCCAGAGCAAGGGCTTCCTCCTCCGCCTTGGCAGTCGCCTCACGGATCTCGGCCATTCCGCCGCTCTCTTCACGAACCTTCGCCGTAGCCTCCGCTTTCGCTGCTGCCACGTACGCATCCACCGCACCTGTACCGGCGGTATCGAGGATCGCCTGCAGCCTCATACTGCTCAGTATTGCGCTTCCCTTTTCTGAGGAGCGCGAAGACATACCATACACGCCCACGCATCCGCAGATAATCGCCGCTATAACGAGCACAGCGCATGCGATGATCTGAGATTTCTTTACTTTAAGCTTACTCATGCGCCACACCTCCCCTTTCCGGCTTAATGCCCGACATTGCAAGGCCAAAGTCTGCATCTGAGCTGTTCACCGGAAGAACATCTACGACCTTTCCTTCGGAAACGATCGCTATATTATCACAGATAGAGCGCAGCTCCATCAGCTCCGAAGATATCATGACAACCGTCATGCCGAGCTCTCTGTTCAGTTTTACAAGAGTTTCCAGCACCAGCTTCTTTGCTCCGATATCAATACCTCTCGTCGGCTCCGATACGAACAGGATCTTCGGATTCATCGTCAGCGCCCTGGCAATGCAGACCTTCTGCTGATTTCCTCCGGAAAGCGTTCCCGTATGCTGAAGGGATGAGGTACAGCGGATATCCAGCTCCTTTATCATATCCTCCGCATGGCGGCGGATCGCCTTCGTATCCTTCTGAGTAAATCCCAGAATCTTCTTCGTATAATCTCCATTGACCTGCATGGCGTTGAACACGATGTTGTCCTCGATGGACTCGTCCAGCAAAAGTCCCACGCCTCGCCTGTCCTCGGAAACCATAGCCATACCGCCCGCCAGAGCGGCACGCGCATTGTTCAATACTACCTTTTGTCCGTTAAACTCCACGTCTCCGCTGGCCTCATAGACTCCCATGATACCGTTCGGCACACCGATCTTTCCCTGTCCGGCAAGACCGCCGATACCGAAGATCTCGCCCTGACGCACCTCAAAGGAAACATCCTTTACGACCTCTCCCGGCATATCCACCGCCAGATGGCTTACCTTCAGCGCGATCGGGGCATCTTTGGCAAACTCCCGCGGTTCCGCTGTTACCAGTGAGAACTCGCCGGCATCACCGGAACGTCCTATCATCAGTTCTGCCAGATGCACCGCATTCGTCTCTGCCACAGCGCATGACGCGACGAACTGTCCGTCCCGGAGTATCGTAATGCTGTCCGCCGCATTGATGACCTCATCCAGACGATGAGTAATAAAAATAATTGCAATGCCCTTCGCAGCAATTTCCTTCATGACCTTCAAAAGCTGTGACGCTTCACTTTCTGTCAGCACAGCCGTCGGCTCATCGAATACGAGAAGCTTTACGCCCTCCTTATCGATCTCCCGCGCGATCTCCACAAACTGCATATATCCTACCGGCAGCCCGTGAACCATAGTGTATTCACTGATACTCATGCCGACGCTGTCCAGCGCCTCCCGCGCATCAACAGACATCTGTTTCATGTCCAGCGATTCCATTTTGGGGCCAAATACACGTGATATAATGTTCGGTTTGGTAATCTCACGATTCAGTTTAATATTCTCGGTAATCGTAAAGCCCGGAAGGAGCATAAACTCCTGATGAACCATACCGATCCCCTTCAGCATCGCGTCATGCGGAGAGGCAATGACCGTTTTTTCTCCGTCAATCAAAACTTCACCGGAAAATCCGCCGGTTGCATGAATCACAGGCATACCAAAAAGGACATTCATCAACGTACTTTTTCCTGCGCCGTTCTCACCCAGCAAGGCGTGTATTTCGCCCGGACGAATTTTCAGTGATACATTGGATAGAACAGTATTTTCACCATACCTCTTGGTGATATCCTTCATCTCCAGAATGTACTCTGCAGCCAATTTATTTCCTCCTCTTTTACCTTAAAAACGACCCGCCTCAACGCATGTGAAGCGGGTCGGCATGTTTGATTTTTATGAGTTGCTGTCCCCTTTGGAATTATCCAAGGTAATCGTTGAAATCAACCGGTGCAAGCAGAATCGTGTAGTAATTGTCAAGAGTGGTTCCGTCTGCATTTGTGTAGTTCTCTACGATTGCGCCCGGACATTTCGTCTCGAACATCTCAACAACCTTATCGTGGTCGTTAGCCTCTGTGATATCGCCTGCGATGTAGGATTTCGCGTACTCAACAGCAACGTCGATGATGGTCATGTTGACCGGTGACGGCCATGTGGAGTAACGTCCTACTGCATCATGCTCAGCAAGCTTCTCTGCGATAGCCTGAAGTGCTACTGTGTCGTCGCCGCCAACGGAGATTTCCAGGCCAAGAGAAGCCGGGAATGCGTGGTACGGGCTCGGGCAGCACGGCTGCGGATAGTAAGCATCCGGCTGATCCAGGATAGCGGCCTGCAGCGGCTCCTGCATAGAGCAGTTTGTCGTGAAGAATGCTACCTTCTTGCCAGCATACTCTTCCATCTTGGCCGGAACGTCTTCCAGAATGAACTGCTGTGCGCCAGACACACCTGAGTCACCTGTCGGGTCCGGAGCAGTTGCTTCTACATACTCAATACCAAGAGCTGCACAGTTCTCCTCAAGAAGAGCCTTACGTGCTGCGATGGTCTCCATTGCCAGATGACGCGGGAAGGAGTAGTGTACGAATACCTCAATGCCCCACTCTGCACACGTTTCCATGATCGTATCGCCCTGCTTTGCCTCGTTGGTATAGAATACCAGGTCAGCAGCCTCGGAGATAACAGCCGGGTCCTCCTGCGGAACACCTGCGATCAGCAGAATGTCATCACGGCCCAGTTCATCACGAATCTTGTCGAAAGCGGCCTTTGCGCCGGGAACTGCCTGGCACATAACGATTGCCTTTACGTCCGGATCAGATGCGAAAGATACCAGCTTGGAGATGGTCGTCTCTGTCTCATCCATGAAGTTATCCGGATATGTATCTGTAATAATGTTGTCCGGATATGCTGCAACAGCACGCTCTGCTGCACGGAACTCCTCCTCACCCTGAGAAGTAGTACCTGTCAGGATGGCGATCTTCCAATTGTCTTCCTCTGCGAATGCACCCATGCTGAATGTCATGCACATTACGAGGGTTAGTAACAGGAAACCTAGCTTTTTCATGTTTTTTCCTCCTTTATTTCTGTCTCTTATACACATCTGACGCTGCCGACGACTTAATAGGT
>CAMTFT010000037.1 GCA_947071365.1 uncultured bacterium
ACCTATTAAGTCGTCGGCAGCGTCAGATGTGTATAAGAGACAGATATAAAGCGACCCTGTATGGAATTGTGGGCTTTTTCTGCTCCATTGCGGCAATTATTTTCTCGTCCCGCATTGATTCCATTACGGCAAATGCAGGAGCCGGTTACGAGACAGACGCCCTGACAGCGGCTATTATCGGAGGTGTTACCTTTGATGGAGGAAAAGGAACAATTACCGGTGCGTTTTTGGGATGCATCCTGATGGGTGTAATCAAGAATGCGATGAATATTCTGCAGGTGGAAACGTATATACAGACAATTGTGACTGGCGCAATTATCGTAGGTGCGGTAGTATTAAGTAACTACAACAATCGAAAACGAGCATAAAAATATGCAGGAGGGAAGATTATGGTTAATATCGCGGTAATCGGAGCGGGTTTTATGGGGCAGACGCATGCAACGGCGTATCAGCAGATTGAAAATGCATCACTGATGGCAGTATGCGAGCGCAATGAGGAGGCAGGCCGGGCTTATGCAGAGCGTTTTGGATGCGCTCACTACGCAGATTTGGAAGAACTGCTGACAAATTGTCCGGTGGATGTGATTGATATCTGTGTTCCCACGTTTTTACACGAGGAATTTGCCGTAAAAGCGGCAAAAGCAGGAAAACATATTATCTGCGAAAAACCGGTGACTTTGCATGTAGAGTCGCTGGACCGGATTCTGGCAGAAGTGAAAAAAGCCGGCGTAACGATGTACGTAGGCCAGGTGGTACGATTCTGGCCGGAATACGTACGTGGGAAAAAGTTGCTGGATGAAGGTGTTCTTGGAGAGCTGAAGGCGTATTATGCTGCACGGCTGAGTGAGCACCCGGCCTGGAGCGAGTGGTATCGCCGGGTGGAAAACAGTGGAGGCGGTCTTGTGGATCTGCATCTCCACGATATTGATTATGCGTGCTATCTGTTTGGAAAGCCAGAGAAGGTGTATGCGATCGGAAAGAAAAACGAGTATGGCTGCTGGAACCATGTGACGAGCATGCTGACTTTCGAAGACGGAACTCAGGCCACGGTGGAAGAAATTATGGAAATGGCCTCCGGCTATCCATTTACGATGGAACTTCGTATGACTGGCAGCAGGCGGGTCTACGAGTATGTAATGAAGGCAGGAAAGAATCTGGAGGATGTATCCTCCTCAAGACGGACTGCATATCTTTACGGGGATGGAAAAGAAGAGCGTTTTCCGGTGGATGAGACGGACGCATACCAGATCGAACTGCAGCATTTTGTGGATTGCTTTGATCAGGGCGTGCCCTCCCCGGTCATCAACATGGAGCAGGTGAGAAACGTTCTCTGTACGATCCGGGCGTTGAACCAGTCCCTGGAGGAGCGCAGAGAAGTCGTAGTTTCCTATGAGTAGAAGCAGTGAGGGTGAAGATGAAACGAGGATATAGTTTGTTTTCTTTTACAGAGAATGCGGATCTGAGCCGGAAATTTGCACTGGTCTCCCAGGCCGGATATGACGGGGTGGAACCGGTGATGAGCGAAGCTGGATATCTGAACCAGGGTACGACGGAAAAAGAGATTCTGGCGATCCGGCAGTTGGCTCTGGACAACAACCTGGAGATTCCCAGTGTGGGCGTATGGTCGCTGTGGGAAAATAATCTGGTATCAGAGCACGAAGCAATCCGGCGAAAAGCTCTGGACATTGTGAAAAAGCAGATTGAGATCGCTGCACTGTTGGGTGCGGATACGATTCTTGTGGTGCCGGGCTATGTAGGTTGTGATTTTGCGTCAAAGCCGGAGCGGATTCGCTATGACGTTGCGTATGACCGCTGCGTTCATGCGCTGCAGCTTCTGGCACCGGAGGCCGAGAAGGCAGGAGTACATATCGGAATTGAAAATGTCTGGAACCGTTTTTTGCTGTCGCCACTTGAGATGCGTCAGTTGGTAAGGGATGTGGATTCCAGCCACGTGGGAGTGTATTTCGATGTGGGGAATATTATTTATGTCGGATATCCGGAAGACTGGATTCGGATTCTGGGCCAATATATAAAGAAGATTCATCTCTCGGATTATCGCAGGGAACAGGCGGGCCTTGATGCCTTTGTAGACCTGTTTGCAGGAGATGTGGATTTTCCGGAGGTGGCAAAGGCTCTGGCGGAGATCGGGTATGACGATTATCTCACACTGGAGATGCTGCCGAATTATAAGCAGTTTCCGGAGGCATCTGTCTGGTCAAACAAGTATGCAGTAGACCGGATTGCAGAGATGGTGGTTTCAGAGGCGGAAAAAATGTAAATGCGAAAAAATGCACTTCATAAACGGAGTGCATTTTTTTGTGGCAGAAAGATACTGTGTAAAAAGCTTTGCTTTATGGCAATAAAAAAGCACACATCTGATACCTTTTCGTCTGTGAAATTTATGACGAAAAAGCTTGCAATTTTCCGCTAAACACGATACTATATACTCGGCAGAAATTGGTTAACATTATTAATATAGCAATGGAGGGCTGAAGAATGAGTAATACAGCACAAAGCTTGGCGAGCAAAAGAATTGCTTCTTTGCTTGATGAGAACAGTTTTGTTGAAATCGGCGGATATGTAACTGCCAGAAGTACTGATTTCAACATGCAGCAGACGGAGACACCGGGCGACGGCGTAGTGACGGGCTACGGTGTGATTGACGGACACCTGGTATACGTATACAGCCAGGATGCATCCGTACTTGGCGGTACCATTGGTGAAATGCATGCAAAGAAAATTGCAGGGATTTACGATATGGCACTTAAGATGGGCGCACCGGTGATCGGCTTACTGGACTGCGCAGGTCTGAGACTTCAGGAGGCTACGGACGCACTGAACGCATTCGGCGAGATCTACATGAAGCAGACAATGGCATCAGGAGTAGTTCCGCAGATCACTGCTGTTTTCGGCAGATGCGGCGGCGGACTTGCTCTCGTACCGGCACTTACGGACTTTACATTTATGGAAGGCAAGAAGGCTGAACTGTTCGTGAATTCCCCGAACGCTCTTGACGGAAACAGAAAAGAGACGTGTGATACATCATCTGCCGCATTCCAGAGTGAGGAAGTCGGCCTTGTGGACTTCGTTGGTACGGAAGATGAGATCATGACACAGATCCGTGAGCTGGTATGTATGCTCCCGGCAAACAATGAAGACGACCTTTCTTATGAAGAATGCACGGACGACCTGAACCGCGTAAGTGCAGATCTTGCAAACGCAGCAGGCGATACGACAATTCTTCTTTCAAACATAGCAGACGACAACAATTTCGTAGAAGTGAAGGCAGCTTTTGCACCGGATATGGTGACGGGCTTTATCCGCCTGAACGGTACGACAGTGGGCGTTGTTGCAAACCGTACGGAAGTATACGGCGAGGACGGCACACTGGAAAAATCCTTCGACTGCGTACTCAGCGCACTTGGCGCTACGAAGGCGGCAGAGTTCGTTACATTCTGTGACGCTTTTGAGATCCCGGTACTTTCTCTGACAAACGTAGCTGGCTTCAAGGCAGCAAAATGCTCTGAAAAGAGAATTGCAAAGGCAGCAGCCAAATTGACATACGCATTCGCGAACGCAACGGTTCCGAAGGTAAATGTTATTATCGGCAAGGCTTTCGGCAGCGCATACGTAGCTATGAACAGCAAGGCGATCGGCGCTGATGTGACGTTCGCATGGAGCCAGGCTCAGATCGGTATGATGGATGCACAGCTTGCAGCCAAGATCATGTATGCGGATGCAGATGTAAAGGTAATCAATGAGAAAGCCGCTGAATATGCAGCACTTCAGTCAAGTGCAATGGCAGCAGCGAAGAGAGGTTATGTAGATAACATTATTGAAGCTGAGGATACAAGAAAATACGTAATCGGTGCTTTCGAGATGTTATTCACGAAGAGAGATGATCGCCCGGCCAAAAAGCACGGAACAGTTTAAGCGAGGTGAATCACATGAAGCGTAGATTAAGTGCAGTATTACTTGCGGCAGGACTTACTGTGTCTGCTTTTTCCATGGGCGTATATGCGGCGGAAGCAGAGACGGGTGCTACTGAGCAGGTAACGGAAGCAGTGACCGAAGCACCGGCTGAGGAAGCGATGGAAGCGGAAGAGTCCGAGCTGGAATCAGAGGTTGGTACGGAAGGCGCAGCAGACGCGGCAGCTTCTCAGGAGGATGCCATTAAGAATCTTCTGTCATCACAGCTCGTTCAGATTTCATCCTGGACGGATGAACAGATCGAGGAGCTGATCGACGGCAAGGACATGACAGGCGCGGCGATCGCAGCGAACTGGAAGTCCGTAAAGGAAGAGCTGGGAGCATTCGTTGAGGTGACAGATGCCGAGCTGAATGCGGAAGGTACGGAGATTACAGGTCACGCAAAATATGAAAAAATCGATGACAATACAGAAATTACTGTTGTTTACAGTGTGAACGCGGAGACTCAGACGGCTACGATCAACTGGAACGTTGATTATCCGATGGGCGTTCTGATGCAGCGTGCAGGTATGAATACGATCATGGGTATCGGTATCGTATTCCTTACCCTTCTTTTCCTGAGCTGGCTGATCGGACAGCTCCATATCATTCCGGATATGATCGAGAAGAGGACAAAGAGCAGCGCACCATCAGCAGCACCGGCACCGGCTCCAGTGGCAGCGCCAGCACCGGCAGTAGAAGAGGATCTGACAGATGACCTCGAGCTGGTGGCAGTTATCACAGCAGCTATCGCAGCATCTGAGAATACATCCAGCGACGGATTTGTAGTACGTTCTATCAAAAAAGCAAATAAAAGAAATTGGCAGAGAGCCTAAGTACAGGAGGACATATTCATGAAAACTTATACAATTACAGTAAACGGCAATGTATATGATGTAACAGTAGAAGAGGGAACAGGCGCAGCAGCGCCGGCAGCGGCTCCGAAGGCTGCACCGAAAGCAGCTCCGAAGGCAGCTCCTGCCAAAGCAGCAGCACCATCAGCAGGCGGCGCAGGCGCAGTTAAGGTAACAGCTTCCGTACCGGGCAAGGTATTCAAGGTAGAAGCAAGCGTAGGACAGGCTGTTAAGGCTGGTGACGCTATCGTAATTCTGGAAGCAATGAAGATGGAGATTCCGGTTGTTGCTCCGCAGGATGGTACAGTTGCAAGTATCGACGTATCCGCAGGACAGGCAATCGAGTCCGGTGACGTTCTCGCAACAATGAACTAAGAGATATTTTCTGAATTGACGACATTGTCTGAGAATATGAACTGGGAGGTAAAAAGATGTCTTACGTTACAAATACATTGTCCAACTTGCTGGACCAGACAGCATTCCTGAATCTGACATGGGGCAACTATGTTATGATCGCAGTAGCCTGTGTGTTCCTGTATTTGGCAATTAAGCATGGATTTGAACCTCTGCTGCTCGTTCCGATTGCTTTTGGTATGCTGCTGGTAAATATCTATCCGGATATTATGGCTCAGCCGTATACAGATGCGAACGGCATCGAACATGCAGGCGGTCTTCTTCATTACTTTTATCTGATGGATGAATGGAGTATTCTTCCGTCACTGATTTTCATGGGTGTCGGTGCGATGACAGATTTCGGTCCGCTGATCGCCAACCCGAAGAGCTTCCTGCTGGGTGCAGCAGCACAGCTCGGTATCTATGTTGCTTATTTCCTGGCTATCTTCCTTGGCTTCAACGGCAAGGCAGCAGCAGCCATTTCCATCATCGGTGGTGCCGATGGCCCGACCTCTATCTTCCTTGCTGGTAAGCTTGGACAGACGGATCTGATGGGACCGATCGCCGTAGCGGCATATTCCTATATGTCCCTGGTGCCGATCATCCAGCCGCCTATCATGAAGCTTCTTACTACAGAAGAGGAAAGAAAGATCAAAATGGAGCAGCTTCGCCCGGTTTCCAAGCTGGAGAAGATCCTGTTCCCGATCATCATCACCATCGTTGTTTGTATGCTTCTTCCGTCCACAGCTCCTCTTGTAGGTATGCTGATGCTTGGTAACCTGTTCCGTGAGAGCGGCGTTGTTAAGCAGTTGACAGAGACAGCTTCCAATGCAATGATGTACATCGTAGTTATCCTGCTGGGTACTTCCGTAGGTGCTACGACAAGTGCAGAAGCATTCCTGAACCTGAGCACAATTAAGATCGTTGTTCTTGGCCTTGCAGCATTTGCATTCGGTACAGCCGGCGGCGTACTGCTTGGTAAACTGATGTGCAAGCTGTCCGGAGGAAAGATCAATCCGCTGATCGGTTCTGCCGGTGTATCCGCAGTTCCTATGGCAGCGCGTGTATCCCAGAAGGTCGGCGCTGAGGCAGATCCGACAAACTTCCTGCTGATGCATGCGATGGGACCGAACGTTGCAGGCGTTATCGGTACGGCAGTATGTGCAGGTACCTTTATGGCTATCTTTGGAGTTTAATATAGGAGGACTAAAATGGCTGAACAAGTTAAGAAACCGATTAAAATTACTGAAACGATCCTTCGTGATGCCCATCAGTCTCTGATCGCTACGAGAATGACAACAGAGCAGATGGTTCCGATTATCGATAAAATGGATAAGGTTGGCTATCACTCCGTAGAGTGCTGGGGTGGAGCTACCTTCGATGCATCCCTTCGTTTCCTGAAGGAAGATCCGTGGGACAGACTTCGTAAGTTCCGTGACGGATTCAAGAATACAAAGCTGCAGATGCTGTTCCGTGGACAGAACATCCTGGGATACCGTCCGTACGCAGACGATGTGGTAGAGTATTTCGTACAGAAGTCTATCGCAAACGGTATTGATATCATCCGTATTTTTGACTGCCTGAACGACCTGCGCAACCTGCAGACCGCAGTTACGGCAGCAAATAAGGAAAAAGGCCACGCACAGGTTGCACTTTCCTACACACTGGGCGAGGCATATACACTGGACTACTGGAAAGAGATTGCCAAGAGAATTGAGGATATGGGTGCAAACTCCATCTGTATCAAGGATATGGCAGGTCTGCTTCTTCCGTACACAGCTACAGAGCTTGTTTCTGCGCTGAAGGAAACGGTAGATATTCCGATCCAGCTTCATACACACTATACATCAGGTGTTGCTTCCATGACATACCTGAAGGCTGTAGAGGCAGGCGTAGACGTGATCGATACGGCTATGTCACCGTTCGCTCTCGGAACATCTCAGCCGGCTACAGAGGTTATGGTTGAGACCTTCAAGGGAACACCGTACGATACAGGATTTGATCAGAAGCTTCTTGCTGAGATCGCTGACTACTTCAGACCGATTCGTGATGAGGCTCTGGAAAGTGGCCTACTGAATCCGAAGAACCTCGGTGTAAACATCAAGACTCTGCTGTATCAGGTACCGGGCGGAATGCTCTCCAACCTGACATCACAGCTTAAGGATCTTGGCGCTGAGGATAAGTATTACGAGGTTCTGGAAGAAGTACCGCGTGTACGTAAAGACCTTGGTGAGTGCCCGCTGGTTACTCCGTCCTCACAGATCGTTGGTACACAGGCCGTTATGAACGTGATCCAGGGTGAGCGCTACAAGATGGTTCCGCAGCAGACAAAGGACGTCCTGAGCGGAAGATACGGCGCAACTGTTAAGCCGTTCAATCCGGAGGTTCAGAAGAAGTGTATCGGTGATGCTGAGATCATCACATGCCGTCCGGCAGACCTGATTCCGGATGAGCTGGATACGCTGCGCGGAGAGATGGCACAGTGGTCACAGCAGGATGAGGACGTTCTGTCCTACGCTCTGTTCCCGCAGGTAGCTACTGAGTTCTTCAAGTACAGAGAAGCTCAGCAGAAAAAAGTAGATCCGGCGATGGCTGACACGAAGAATAAGGCATATCCGGTGTAAGCAATTAAATAAGAATGCAGATGAACCGCTGTTTTGGCTTTGGCCGGGACAGCGGTTTTTTGCGGCCATAAACTATAGATTTTTGGATGGAAATAACGTATAATGAAAAAAAGAAGTGATTGAATGGTAGGAGGCAGCGATGGGGGTTTATCTGAATCCGGGAAATGGGTTATTTCAAATGGCTGTTAATTCTCAGATTTATGTAGATAAGACAGCATTGATAAAGTATACGAATAAGCTGATAGGGGGTCAGCAGCGCTTCATTTGCATTAGCCGTCCCCGACGTTTCGGTAAATCAATGGCCGCAAATATGCTTGCCGCATACTATGGGAAGGATTGTAATTCAGCGGAGCTGTTTGACGGGTTTAAAATTGCAGGGCAGGAAGACTATAGGAAACATCTGAATCAATACAATGTGATAGCGTTGAATATTCAGAATTTTTTCAGCCTGATACCTGAGGTAGATGGAGCTCTGAAATATCTTCAAAAAAGAGTATTGAAGGAATTGAGGGACAGTTATCCGGATATTGTGGATGACGATGAGGTTTTTTTAAGCATTGCGTTGGAGGATGTGTACAGCAGGACGCAGCAACCCTTTATTTTTATTATTGACGAATGGGACTGTATACTGCGGGACAGATCGTATACAGAGGATGACCATAGAAAGTATCTGGATTTTATCAGAAATCTTCTGAAGGACAGGGCTTATATTTCACTGGCATATATGACAGGAATATTGCCGGTCAAGAAATATGGGACGCATTCGGCATTAAATATGTTTACGGAATATTCAATGACTGACGCAGGAGATTTCGCAGAATATATCGGCTTTACGGAAGATGAGGTTTTGGAGCTCTGCACGGAATATGATGTGGATTTTGAGCAGATGCGAAGCTGGTATGATGGATATGTTTTTCCGTATGGCCTGCACATTTATAATCCCAAATCAGTTGTTGACAGTTTGCTGAGAAAAAACTTTTCGAGCTACTGGACACAGACGGAAACGTATGAAGCTTTGAAATGCTATATACAGTTAAATTATGACGGCCTGAAAGATGCAGTGGTTCAGATGCTTGCCGGAGATAAGGTCAGGATTGACACGGAAACCTTTCAGAATGATATGACGACATTCAGAAACAGGGACGATGTATTGACTCTGTTAATTCATCTGGGGTATCTGGCCTTTGAACAGGCCAGCAGCAGTGTCTTTATCCCTAATTCAGAGGTGGCGGCAGAGTTTGTAAGGTCGGTCAGAAGCTGTAAATGGGATGAAGTGATGCTTGCCATTGAGAATTCTGAAAAGCTTTTGCGGGCTACATGGAGTATGAACGAAGCAGAGGTGGCAGATATGATTGATTCTGTCCATCAGGAGAATACATCAATATTGACTTATAATGATGAAAATGCTTTGAGCTGTGTTATTACTCTGGCGTATTATTATGCCAGAAATGAATATACACAGACTGTCTCTTATACACATCTGACGCTGCCGACGACTTAATAGGTGTA